>JAHEKL010000139.1 GCA_024638345.1 Gammaproteobacteria bacterium
CCCACGGCCGGCCTGATCGCGATCTGCTCGGCCGTCGAGGCTGAGCTGGCCGAGCTCGATCCCGATGAGCGGACGGACTTTTTGGAGGACCTGGGCCTCGAAGAGCCGGGTCTGCATCGTCTCATCCGGGCGACATACGATGTGCTCGGCCTCATCACCTTCTTCACGATCGGCGACAACGAGACCCGTGCTTGGACCGTTCGGCGTGGTGCGCGCGCCCCCGAAGCAGCGGGTATGATCCATTCGGACTTCGAGCGGGGCTTCATTCGGGCCGAAACGCTGACCTACGAAGAATTCGAGGCGGTCGGTTCCTACAAGGCAGCTCGTGAGAAGGGGCTGATTCGGTCCGAAGGAAAGGACTACGAGGTCGAGGACGGAGATGTGCTTCTGTTTCGCTTCAACGTCTAGCCCGGGGGATCCGATCGCACGGGCGGGTCGAGGGCCATCATCAGCGAGGGAGACATGCGCAGCTCTGATGAATCAGACGAGGCCGTGGAGCGAGGCTTCGTGTTCGGTCTCCATGTAGCTCAGCAGGTCTTCGGCATCGCGCCGAGTGACTTCGATCGCCTCATGGACCGAATGATCGATGTCGTCGAGGAGGTCGCACGCGGAGAGTTGACCCTGGTCCGAACGGACGCCGAGGTGGAGCGGGAGCTCGAGACGGCTCCAGTCGCACTCGGGGAGGGTCTCGGCAGTCATCTGATGCAAGCTCGGCGCGAACAGCGTGAAGTAGCAGGCGCGTTGTCGCGTCTGTGGTCCATTCGCTTGGGCGGTCACGAGTGACCCTAGGCATCCGGTGGGCGGTCCGGCGATGCCTGCAACCGATCAGCCGGTTCCCACGGGTAGCCTGACTCTAAATTCCGTTCGACCCGGTCTGGACTCCACCTGGATCTCGCCTCCGTGCCGTCGGGCGATCCCACGCGCGATGTCCAGCCCGAGGCCCGTACCCTCGCCAGGCTGCTTCGTGGTGAAGAACGGGTCGAAGATCCGCCCGAGTAGGTCGGCGGGGATGCCGTGGCCGTCGTCCACTACGCGTACCACCACGCGGTCCAACTCTCGGCAGGCGCGGACCTCGACCTGACCCGACTCCGAAACGGCGTCGAGCGCGTTGTCGATCAGGTTGAGCCAGATCTGATTCAGTTCACCGCCGGTCCCTCGGACCCGGGGAAGGTCGGGCTCGAGATCCAGCTTCAGCTCGACCGACTTCGAATGTGCCTTGGATCCGATCACCGATACGGTATCGGCAATACCCGCAGCCACGTCGACCAGCTCGGTGTCCCCCGGCCGGTCCATGTAGCTGAATCGCTTGACCGAGGAGACCAGGTCGTGGATTCGCCGCGCCGCGCGCTCGATGTCCATGGCCAACGCCCTCGTGCTGCATCCCGTCGCAATCCAGCTGAGCGCGGCCTCGAGCGCCGATCCGTCCACCGCGTTCGCCAGCAGATCGAGGGTGTCGATCGTGACCGCGGTATCCGCTAGCGGCGCAGCATGATCCGGGTTGGCACCCCTCGCCTCCAGCCATTCCAGGATCCGCTCTTCTCGGCCGAGCCGTTCCGACAGCGATGCTGTGCCGCTGAGCGGATTCGCCAGACAGATCTCTCGTACCTTCTCGATCTCCGCGATCTGCTCTTGGGTCAGCCCAACGGCTCCGAGCGCACGGGCGGAGCTGTCCGCTTCGACGATCTCCTCGATCAACAGGTGCGCCGCCCGGACCGTCGCTGAGGAGGGGTTGTTGAGCTCGTGAGCCAGACCGGCCGCCAACCTTCCGAGTGAGATCATCTTCTCGTCGTGCAGGTCGGTCGTGTTGAAGCTGCGAGCCCGGTCCAGCATGATGTGGACGGTGTGCGCGGTGAAGGTCGGGCAGACCCGCGTCAGCTCTGGAAAATGCTCACGATCGATGTTGAGGAGCTCGCTGTCCTCCACCACGTAGGCCGTCCCTGGCGTAGTTCGCATCCGAGAGTACGGGAGCATTCCACCGACGTCCCCAGGCCCCCACTCGAAGGTTCGTCGAGGTCCTGCACCCCGGTCGACATCGATGACGACCCGCCCTGAAAGGCATACCCAGAGGAGCTGCACGGGTTTGCCACCCTCCAAGATCACCTCACCGGTTCGGTAGCGCGCAACGTCCCCGTGTGCAGCCAGCCAAAGACGCTCCTCCCGCGGGATCTGGGAAAGCGAATCGAACTCGGCCAGCCTGCTTTCGAGAGAGCTCGTCTCGGTTCGAGTGGGACTGCCCATGAAACCTCGGCGGGGCGAGGGAGGTCGCCTCAGGGTCTGGGAGCGTGTGGGCAGCAAACATGCCGCGTCCTCCGACCCGCTGCAAGACGAAGGGAGAGGCAGATCACGCGACGTTGAACCGGGCGGGCTCTGCCCGTATCTTTCGACGCGCGAAAACATTCCCGCTCCATCCGATGGGTGGGGCCCGTGACCCACGGACCGAGGGGCCGAAACGAATGAGGGACTACGAGGTCGTATACATCTTCCACCCCTCCCTTACCGAGGAGGCGGTGAATCAGAAGCTCGACAAGTTCCACCCCATAGTGACACGATCGGAGGGCGCCGAAGTCATCGCCCAGGATCATTGGGGTGCGAGACAGCTCGCTTATCAGATCAAAGGTCAAGGTCAGGGCTACTATGTCGTGGCCCAGTTCACCGCCGATCCCTCGGATCTCGGTGAGTTCGAAAGGATCCTGAAGCTAGACGACGATCTGTTGCGGTATCTGGTCGTGCTGAGCGAGGGCGAGCCCACGTCGGGTATGTCCGTCATGGCCGAGGTGCCCGCGTCCGAGCCCCGCGAGGGTGATGACGACGAAGATGACGACGACGATGAAGAGGAGGAGGACGAGGAAGAGGACGGACGGGGTGCGGCATCTCCTCCGGAGTTCTCTGGAGGGCGCGGTCGCCGTCGTCGAATCGATGGACCCAGAATCGAGCTCTTGAACTTCAAGGACGTCGGAACCCTCTCCCGATTCATCACCGAGCAGGGCAAGATTCTCCCGAAGCGGACGACCAAAGTGACCGCCCGGTTCCAGCGGCGCCTGGGTACGGCGGTGAAACGCGCGAGATATCTAGCTCTGTTGCCCTACGTCCAGAATCACGACCGCTAGCTAGAGCCGATGACCAGGGAGAGGCCTCGCGAGAGAGCCTGGCTGCGTCCTCTGGGGCTCCTGGCCCTGGCCTTTACGCTGGCCGTGGGACAGCCGCTCGTCCTGATGGTCGTGGCCTTCGCCATGCTCACCTTCCTGGCACCTGGGGGCAGGATTCTCGTCTTGCTGGTCACCGCCGCTGCCTTTGCTGTGGTCTTCTCGGGTGAGCCTACGGGAGGCTTGTGGTATCTTGAGCGAGGTTGGGCAATCCTTGTCGCGGGCTGGTTCGTCGCGCTGTCGCTGTACATGCCCGATCGGCCGTTCTTGACTCGTGCCCTGCCCGCGGTCGTCGGTGGCCTCGCGTGTGTAGCCGTGATCCTCTTGGCGTCCGACGGATGGAGCTGGCTGGAGTCGCTCGTCGCCCAACGCGTCGAGCTGAGTGTGTCCGCCACAGTTCAAATGATGGATGCCTTTGCGGAAGGAGACCTGCAAAGCGACCTGGCCGACACGTTGGCCATGACCGCACGCGTACAGGCCGTGCTCTTTCCGGCCCTGCTGGGGTTGAGCAGCTTGGCGTCCCTGGGCGTGGCATGGTGGCTGCACGTCCGAGTCTCAGCGAGATCAGGACCGGCGCTCCGCTCACTCAAGGAGTTTCGATTCGCAGACCCGCTGATCTGGGTCCTGATCTCGGGACTCCTTCTGGTGGTCTCAACCGAGTGGAGCGTGGGGTGGGGAAGAGTGGGCACGAACCTCGTTGCCTTCATGGGGGCGCTCTATGTCCTCAGGGGAGTCGCGGTCCTCCTGGTGTTTTGGGGCGGACTGTCGATCGCCAGTGGGATCCTATTCGCGCTCGCGTTCGTACTGGCAGGACCACTGGTAGCCGTCGCAGCGATGTTGATCGGGGTAGGCGATTCCTGGCTGGATCTCCGAACGCGCGTCCTCCAGAGAGGGCGCGGTGACTGAACGATGAACGCATCCTGTCCAAGGAGCTGAGTGATGAAGGTGATCCTGAAGAGGACCGTTGCCGACCTGGGGGAATCCGGTCAGGTCGTGTCCGTCAAGCCGGGCTATGCCAGGAACTATCTGCTTCCTCAGGGGCTGGCGTATGAAGCCTCCGAGGCGAACCTGAAGCGGATCGAGGAGGAGCAGAAGGCAGCGGAGGAGAGAGCAAAACGTGACTACCTGGAGGGTCGTCGTCGCGCGGCTCAGCTCGAGGGGACGTCTCTGACCTTCTCCGAGAGGGCGTCCGAGGAGGGTCGGTTGTTCGGCTCCGTTTCGGCCAGCGACATCGTAGACAGACTGAACGCGATCGCGGTGGACTTCGAGGTGGAGCGCAGACAGCTTTTGTTGGAGGAGCCCCTCAAGGAGATCGGCGTGCACTTCGTGACGCTTCGGCTGCTGAAGGACGTAGAGACGGAGGTCGAGGTTCGCATCGAGCCGGAGGAGGGTTGACAGGGGCGAGACGCGCATGCCCGAAGCGATGGACAGGCCGACACGAATCAAAGAGCCCGCCGTGACCCTCCCCGACACCGTGTCGGTATTGGAGCGAGCGGCCGAGCTGGCTCTCGAGCGGAAGGCCCAGGACGTCGTCTCGCTGGATCTCAGAGGGATCTCGACCGCGACCGACTTCTTCCTCCTGGCGTCGGGCACCTCGGACGTCCATGTCAAGGCGATCGCTGATCACATCTTGGACGAGTTGCGGGAAGAAGGCGTCAGACCGAACCATGTGGAAGGCCTGCAGGGCGGCCAGTGGGCTCTGATCGACTACATCGACATCGTTGTGCACGTGTTCCACACCACGACCCGGCAATTCTACCAGCTGGAGGATCTTTGGGGCGATGCGATTCGACGAGACTTCTGAAAAGTGAATCCACCCGGTCCACCGAACGTGTACGCCGTTGACCCCGGGCACCCGCTGCCCCCCGAAGAGCTCCCGTCGCCGGACGGAGGGGAGGTCATCGCAGTCGTGGTCGAGGAAGCCTCCCGGACCCGCGGATGGCCGGCGCGCCTCGCCGCCGGACTGGCTGCCCGCTGGTCCGAGGAGCATCCAGGGCTGGTACTCGCCGACGGCGACCTCTCCTCGGCATCGCTGCACGAGTCGCTCGGCGCAAGCAACGGAGAGGGGTTGACCGACTTCCTGCTCTACGGGGCGTCAAGGAAACGAATCACACGCGCAATCGCGGACGGTCGCCATCTCTTCATCTCATCCGGAACCGTGGTGGCAGATCCGGAGAGTGCCTTCCGAGACGCACGATGGTCGACCCTGATCACCGAAACGAAACAGGCTGGGATGATCCTCATGCTGTATCTCCCCGCCGACTCGGACGGCGCAGCGGCCTTGGCCGACGGCGCGGACCGCGTGATCCGTCTCACCGCGAAACCTCCGGAAGAGAACGAAGACGCCCGTGTCACCTTCATCTTCAGCGCCGGTGATTCGGTCGCCATCGACGAGGTGGCGATGCCCGACTCGGACGGGCTCGAGGGTGTCGGTGCTTCGCCCGCCCCGGGGCGGGCAAAGGGTCCGTCGCTGGTGAGCCTGCTGTTAGGACCCTTCGTGCTCGCCACCTTGCTTCTCCTCCTCGTCATCTTGGTGCTGCTTGCCCTCCTCGGATACTTCGACATCCCCGGGATCACATCCGCGACGTGGCCTCTCCCCGAAGAGGGGGTGGATCCGTTCGCTCTACTCGCCGGGCTCGCCGGATGAAGCTCAGGGCGCTTCGACTCCATGGATTCAAGTCCTTCGCAGACCGCACCGAAATCGTCTTCAATGATGGGATCACTGCGATCGTAGGTCCGAACGGCTGTGGGAAATCAAACATCTCCGATGCCATTCGATGGGTTCTTGGTGAGCAGCGTCCGACGGCGATCCGCGGTGCCAAGATGGAGGAGGCGATCTTCCAAGGAACGGTGAGCCGCCGCCCCGTGAACCGCGGCTCCGTCTCGATCGAGGTCACCAACGAGGATGGCGCGCTGCCCGTCCCGTTCACCGAGGTCGAGATCGCTCGCACCGTCTATCGGGACGGAGGCAGCGACTACTCTCTGAATCGATCCGCCTGCCGCCTGAGGGACGTGCAGGATCTCTGTCGCGACACCGGGCTGGGCGCGAACGCTTACGCCATCATCGAGAACCGAATGATCGATGCGATTCTGTCCGAAAGGGCGGAAGAGCGGAGAGGCCTTTTCGAGGAAGCGGCCGGTATCGGGAGGTACAAGGATCGAAGAAAAGAGGCCTCTCGGGGGCTGGAGCGTGCTGAGGTCGACCTGCAGCGGCTGGAGGATCTCATTGGCGAGGTTCAGAGCAAGGTTCGATCCTTGGCCCGACAGAAGGGAAAAGCCGAGCGCTACTCCGAGCTGCGCAAGCGACGTCTCGACCTGGAGATTGCGCTTGCTCGAGGCCAGTTGGAGGAGCTCGGAGTCCGTCTGAGGCAGCTTCGCTCAAGTCTCACGGGCGACCTCGAAAGGGACGAAGGTCTGAAGGCTCAAATCTCCGCGGCAGAGAGCCGGCTCGAAAGGCTCAGGTTGGATCAGCTCGAATGCGAGAAGACCCGTGGAAGTGCGACTGGCCGTGTCGAGCAGCTCAAGACCGATCTCGTGCGCTGGGAGCGCGAGCTTGCGGTCGCGGAGGAGGGCGCAGGATACGCAGATCGCCGGATCGAGCAGATCGCGGCGGAACGAACCGAGGCCGAGCGCTCTCTCGAGGAGTCGGATGAGAGTGCGCGGGACCTGGAGCAGCGAAAACGCTCGCTCGACGGTGAGCTCTCGACCCTGCAGACGCGGATCGCGGAACATGAACAGAAGGCGAGCCAAGGCCGTGAAGCGCTGGTGCAGGCTCGAGAAGCGCTCGATCAGATAGAGGCGAGAGAGAGAGAGATCGCTCGTCGAATCGCTCAGCTCCAGGGGGACTCGGACGCAGGCCAGACCCGACGAGCCGAGTTGGAGGAAAGGATCGGGCTCCTGGGCGAGGAGCTTCAGGAGGCGAGAGACGCGCTGGCGGAGTCCGCTTCACAAGGAGATCTGTTCACCGATCGACTCGAGGGTCGGGTGAAGGCGCTGGAGGAAGCGCGAGAACAGCTGGACCAGCGTCGGGGGGAGGTCGCAGCGGGGAGGGAGGCCGTCGACGAGGCGCGCGACGTGGAGATGATGGCCCAGGACGTCTTCGGCGTCCTTTCCGCGCGTCGGTCGGCCCTGGAGAGAATGGAGATCGATCGCGAAGGAGTCGATCCGGCGGTTCAGTCCCTCCTCTCCGATCCACCCGAAGGCG
>JAHEKL010000140.1 GCA_024638345.1 Gammaproteobacteria bacterium
AGGCAAGATTGACCTCGACACGCCCGTGACCACCTATCTGCCCTATTTCCAATTGGCCGACGACCGTCAACACCGACTTCTCCGCAACCGAGGTGGACGATCGGCAGGTCAACCTCACCCGCTTCAATCTCTTCTTTCCCGAGAAGCGCGACTTCTTTCTGAACGACGCCGATCTCTTCGAGTTCGGACGGATCGGCGGCGTGGGGAATGCCGCAACCTCCGGTTCGAGCAACAACAACGGACGTCCGTTCTTTTCCCGGCGCCTCGGACTGAATCCCTCCGGGACTCCGGTAGACCTTCGGTATGGGGGCAAGGTGAGCGGCCGGGTGGGACGGTGGAACCTGGGTGCCCTCGCCATTCGACAGGATGAGTTTCAGACCGTGGAGGAGAGCACGGTTCTCGTTGGAAGAGTCTCGGCGAACATCCTAGAGGAATCGAGCGTGGGTATGATCGCCACCAACGGGGACCCGAACTCGAACGACGACAACACACTGGTCGGCGTGGACTTCCGCTACCTGAACACGCGTGTTCCCGGTGGCCGCGTTCTCGAAGTGGATGGTTGGTTCCAGCGGTCCTTCACCAGCGGATTGGATGGCCAGGACGGAGCTTTCGGCCTGGGCATCGGGATGCCCAACAACTCCGGGATTCGAGGCGCACTGTACCTGAAGGAGGTGCAGGCCAACTTCAACCCGGCCCTCGGCTTCGTGAGCCGCTCCGACGTGCGGGATACGACCGCGGATATCGGGTACACGCGCTTCACCGGCGGGACGTTCTTGCAGTCGATCTTCTCCGGAGTGGAGGTCCACAACGTCGGGTTCCTGGACGGTGGTCTCCAGTCTCGAGTGTTCCTCGGACGTCTGCTCGAGGTAGATACGAACTCCGGGGAGCGGCTCAGCGCCCACTATAGTGCGACGACCGAAGTCGTGGGCAGCCCGTTCACGATCTACGAGGACGACTCGAGAACGATCGTCGTACCGACGGGCCGCTATTCCTTCGGCGAGGGGCAGCTGAGCCTACAGACCGGCGGACAGCGGGACCTTTCGGGAGAACTGAGCTATCGCTGGGGAGACTTCTACGACGGCACCCGACGGAATGTCGGCGGCCGGCTTTCGTGGAGGCAGTCCAACGCCTTCGCCCTCGGGCTCAACTACGACTGGAACCGCATCGACCTGCCCCAGGGGGACTTCATCACCCGCTTGGTGAGACTCACCACTGAGGTCAACTTCTCCTCGACCGTTTATTGGGTGAATCTGATACAGTACGACAACGTGTCCGAGGTGATCGGCGTGAACGCCCGACTCGTAGTGATTCCGACTGCGGGTCAGGAGGCACTCATCGTTTTGAATCAAAGCCTTCAGGACGAGGACCGAGACAACACCTTCCGGTCGGAACTGACGGACATCAACCTGAAGTTGAGCTACACGTTTCGCTTCTGAGATCCCGCCCTCGCCGATCTCTCTCGACGCGGTAGCGGCTTTTCAGGGCTGAATTGACGCGGGTGAGCCTAGCGACTCGCTCCCGGCTCGCCGAACTCTGCGGTCCCGAGCTGCATCAAGGGGGCCACACCCTCCGGATCGACCCGCACGACGACGTAGGAGGTGAGCTCCTCGGCGAACTCCCACTTGTGCGGGGTCCCCGCAGGGATGATGAGCATGTCGCCCTCCTGGATCGTGATGTCCTCCGATCCGACCGCGGTGGTCCCCCTACTCCCCCATCCGTTCCCGGCGCTATAGGGCCGCCGAGTCCAATCCGTGATCGTGCCCCCCACCTTCATCTGACCCCTGCCCTGAAGCACGTAGTACACTTCTGCCACGTCGTCGTGGACGGCGTAGTTGGGGTTCGTCTGTCCCTCGTAGCGCACCACGAGACTGACGCCGACCTGATAGTCCTCCGAGGCGCCACCCATCTCCACCATGTTCATCGGGATGTCGGTCGCCCCCGCCGCGATCATGTTCTGCTGGTGCTCCTCGATCTCTCCGGCCCTGATGAGCGTGGCCGGAAGATCGTAGCGGTGACCGGGGATGATGAGAGGAGGCGACTCGCCCGGAGGATCTTGTGCTTGAGCCGTCGAGAAAGCGCTCGATCCGAGTACCAGTATCGCCATCAGAGGCGATCCGAACCTGAGTTGTTTTGTGAGCATTTGTCAGTGATCCATCCGTAGGGAGCCGTCGAGAACTGGGGCCCCGCCGGGCCCGTGCCGCGTAGGGCCAGTATAGAAGGGCCTGGGATCGGACGCGACTGCGTGGACAGTGAAAGGATCTCGACGAAGTCCCGTACTGGGCGAGACCTGCTCGCACCGAGACGTTCTATTGCGATTCGATCCGGCTGCTTGTATCTGCTACAGTTGGCGGGCCTATCGTTTGGCGGGGGATCATCCTTGCGTCCCCAGCTCACACAATCATCCCGCGTTCTTCGCGGTTCGGTGGGTAGAGCTGAAGGGAGGAGTCAATGCGTGTCGGGCTGATCTGCGCCGCCGCCTTCCTGTTCGTCGCGTGTCCCCCGCACGCTGCGGCGCAGGTTGCGGATACTGATGGCGCGGCAGTTCTGCTCGAGACGGCTCAAACCTTCGAGGCGCGCGGTCGCTGGGCAGTGGCCGAGGCGATCTATGAGCTCATCCTGGAGCGGTTTCCGGGCACGGCTGCCGCTGCCGAAGCCCAAGCTCGGCTCGCGTCACCACCTAGCGACGTGGTTCTGGGGGACGGAAGCGTGGAGCTTCAGGTTTGGTCCACGCTGTTTGGAGCCTGGCTCGGCGTCGCGGTACCAGCTGCGTTCGGTGCCGACTCCCCAGAACCCTACGGAGTGGGCCTTCTCCTCGGAGGACCAGGCGGCTTCCTGGCGGGCCGAAGCGTCGCCCGCGCAACCGACCTGACCGAGGGACAGGTGGGCGCCTTGTCGTTGGGAGGCTGGTGGGGGACCTGGCAGGGCTTCGGCTGGCAGGAGGTCTTCGAGATCGGCGTCGAGCAGACGTGCGACCCGGTTGTCCCCGAGCAGTGCTACGACGCCGAGAGCTCCGATGAAGAGGCCTTCGCTGCGATGATCTTGGGGGGTGCGGTCGGGCTCACGACTGGTGCGCTCCTGTCGCGGCGCGAGATCACGCCGGGGACCGGTAGTATCGTGAACTTCGGACCTCTGTGGGGCACGTGGTTCGGGGTGGCCAGCGGCGTCCTGATGGGCCTCGAGGACGACGATCTCCTCGCCTCCACGCTCGTTGGTGGCAACGCAGGACTGATCGCCGCGGCGGCATTCGCTCCGGGGTGGGATGTGAGCCGAAACCGGGCCCGGCTCGTGAGTATCGCAGGAGTACTCGGGGGCCTGGCTGGCGGAGGCCTCGACCTCCTGCTGCAGCCCGACAACGAGAAGGTCGCGATCGGCATCCCGCTCCTGGGCAGCATAGCCGGTCTGGCGATTGGGATTGGAACGACCCGAGACGATGATCCGCGCGCGGACCGTGGCCAACACGAGGAAGAGGGACCGCACACGTCGCTCGCCGTCCTCCGCAATGGGCGTTTCACGCTTCACCCACCGGTCCCCAGCCCGACTATCGTGCGCTCGGAATTGCGGGAGGGTCGCACCTGGCACCCGGCACTCAGGATCGGGCTCTTCCAGGCCACCTTTTGAAGCTGATGCCTGATTCTTTCACCTCAGCGCCACGCGGTTCATAGCCCTTGTGTCAAACCAATAGTCTTTCGGATTACGTGACCCCAACGGGAGGTACCATTGTCACACCAGGGAAAGACGCAGATCACATTCATTTTCACCGCCAGGCCGGAGCAGGTCGCCGAGGGAGACCGGCTTTTCGCTAGTCACGCCGAGTGGATGGCGAAAACTCACCACCGCGACGGGGACCTCGCTCTGCTGCGCTACAACGTCGTGAAGGGACCCGAGCTATCGAATTCGCTGGATCCCTCATCCGAGCCGACCGACAACACGTGCTTCGTCCTGATGGAAGTGTACGAGACCCCAGCCGGTTTGGAGGACCACTGGAAACAGGGTGCCGCCGGTTGGCAGGACTTCGGGGCCTTTGTCGCCTGGGCCGGCAGCGTGGACGCAGCCGTTGTTCACGGGTCACCAGTCATTCATTCGCTCTGGTAACGCGTCTGTCGCGCCGCTCCCCACCCTGTAGGGCTTTCACCTTGTGCCCTTCAGATCATTCGAACATTGGGGCGTAGTGCCGCCACCATTCGCTCTGGAACCGCAGCGCCGGGTCGTATTTGCGCTTGAGGCGGAGGAACTCGGGGAAGTTTGGGTACGCCTTCGCCACCTGGTCCGGGGTGGCCGCGCGACCATAGGTGAGGAAGAACGATCCTCTCCTGTTCAACGCAGCCGCGTTGAGTCGGCGAAAGACGGAGGTCGTATGCTGCAGGCCCTTCGACGTGTGCTGAGTCCGCAGGTTGAAGATGACGCAGGCGAAATCCTCGCGTGCCCAAGGGAGGAAGGTTGTCTCGTCTTTGCGAATAGCGCGAATCGTTCCGTAGATGTCCTCGGCTTCCGTCTCGCGCAGGATGGACCGGGACTCTTCAAGGAAGCCCAGAAGCTCTTCGGGCGGCGTGTATAGCTCACCGATCACGAGGGACTCCTGTGGGGCACCGACTCTGCCCTCGAGCTGGGCCAGGATCTCCACATACGAGGGCACATAGGTGCTGAGCTGCATTGTGTCGGACCAGTACACATTCCCGTGCGTGGACAGGTAGTGCTCGCTGTAGAGCTGAAGCGCCCTCTTCTTGTCGGTCAACGCGAGCTTGAGGAGCCCGATCCACTTTTCGCTCGTGATGCCAGCGGCCGCAGCGACGACGGCCGAATCTCCCGCGGCCGGCGCGTAGCAGGCCAGCACACCACGACGAAGGAAGTCCTGATCGGTCGGGTCGATCGCGTACTGGAAGTCACCGTAGAGGCAACCTTCGCTCAACCGGCGATAGAAGGTCGGGACGGCCTCTTCCACATCCAGGATGTTGACCACACGGCGGAGCTTGCAGCGCTCGGCAAGGCGCAGCTTCACCGTGCCGATGATCCCGAAGAGGCCGTAGCCCCCGACGACCAGAGAGAAAAGCTCAGCGTTCTCGTCGCGACTGCAGCGAACGACTTCGGCGTCGGCCGTGACGAGCTCGAGGGCCTCCACGTCCTCTGCTATCGGACCGACGGTCAGCCCGCGGCCGTGGGCGTTCGCGGCCACGGAGCCGCCCAGCGTGAGCGCGTCCGCCCCTGTCTGTTTCTGGCGGATGCTCCAACGAACCGCATCGCCTTGAAGCGTATGAGTGGCCTCGATCACCTGCGGCCATTGAGCTCCGGCTTCCATTTCGAGGACACCACTCTCCGTATCCAAACCGATGGTCCCGCACATCGACGTCATGTCGACGAGTAGCCCATCCGCACAGAATTGCTGCCCCCCCATCGCGTGACGACCTCCCGCCACCGCGATCGGCAGACCGCGGCGAGTGGCGAGCCGCACGGCCGAGCGAAGCTCGTCGAGGTCCCGCGGAGTGACGACGTCCGCCATGGTAGTCGCGTTGAGCCGTGAATGGACGTCGTTGACTTCGATCAGACTACCTCCCTGGGCTGGCGGCGATGTCCTCTGCTCGCATCTACGATTGCGAGCGAGGTGCGGCCCGCACAACTGCTCGATGTGGTCCTGCTCGCTGAGCGCATCACTCGGCCCTAGATTTGCCCGGTCGGTGACCCGCCTGGTGTGGTAGATCCGAGCGGACTACCACGTGCCTCGCCATCTCCAACCGGAGGCTTCTCAATGCCACGTCCGTCCGGTCGCGTTTCGGTCTACCTGCTCCTGTGGATGTTGCTCATCCCCCTCTTCCTGGTCTTTTCAAAAGCTGCGGCCGGCTATGCCGAGGACGGATCGCCACCGCCCATCGCGAACGTACAGGACCCGGCGTGCCCAGGAGATGAGATGCCGACCCCCATCACTGGGACGAGCGAGTCGGGCGTGCCGTCTCCGGAGGCCATGGTCAGAGGTGAACCATTGACGGGCCGATCGTTCGAGCCCGGCGCGCGCTCCTACTGGCACTGCCACGGGGGAGGCCAGTACATGGTGGTCATGGAGGGAGTCGGGCGGGTGCAGCAGCGGGGTGAGAGGGCGCGAAACCTTCAGGTCGGAGATACCGAGTTCGCCGCTCCGGGTGTCGAGCACTGGCACGGAGCGTCTCCGACCCAGGCGGCACGATACATCAATCAGGGCCTCTCCATCGGGGGCGGGAGTGGCACGTATTGGCTGGAAGAGGTCACGGAAGCCGACTACCTGGGAAACGACATCGGGATCGCATCACGTGCCAGGTTCTTGGAGACCGGCGAGCGCTGAGGGGCGCGCCCCGCTGGACGCCGTTGCCGCTCGAGCTCGGTGAGGGAAGACGCCTGGTCAGTGGCGTGCGCCCAACAGACAAGGAGCCAAGACTATGAGGACTTACACCAGGAAACCGCTCTCCCGCCGGGCTGCTCTACGCAACTTGGGGGCCGGAATCGCCCTCGTTGCGAGCGTCGCTGCTACTGGTTGTGTGCCATCGGACGATTTGGCGCCACGAATCATCATCTCAGGAGCCTCTGGTCAGCTCGGTGGGCTCGTCGTGGAGGAACTGCTCGCTCGCGGAGTCCAACCCGAGGACCTGATCCTCGTGAGCCGAACGCCCGAGCGACTCGCACGATACGCGGAACTCGGGGCCAGCACCCGGTTTGGGGACTTCCTCCAACCCGAATCCCTGGAGACCGCCTACGAGGGCGGCGACAGGATGCTCCTGATCAGCCTCAACAGCAGCAACCCCGATCCACGAGTGCCGGCGCAGCGGGTCGAGCTTCAGCAGACCGCGATCGACGTGGCTATCGAGGCCGGGGTGGAGCACATCGTCTATACCTCATTCGTGGACGCTGACAACAACGTGTCCCCGATTGCGGTGTGGCACCGGGCGACGGAGGCAGACCTGCGCGAGAGCGGGGTTACCTGGACGGCGATCAGAAACCAGTGGTATGCGGACGGACTCGTGACTCAGGCCGCTGAGATGATTGAAGACCGTCGCGTGGTGGTCCTTCCCGATGATCCTGGGACTGCGTACGTGACCCGCAGGGACTGCGCTGCCGCGGCAGCAGTCGCGCTCATGACGCCCGGCCATGAGAACCGAGTGTACGAGATCACCGGTCCGGCAGTGGTCCGGATGCGCGACATCGCCTCGATAGCCAGCGAGATCAGCGGCATCGAAATCGAGGTGATCGAGGCAGGGCCGGACGACGAGGTTCGGGAACCTCGGCCCTCGGGCACCACTCTGACGACTCACTTCAGGGACATCACCGGAGAGCCTGGAACCTCACTCCGAGATTTGTTGG
>JAHEKL010000141.1 GCA_024638345.1 Gammaproteobacteria bacterium
GGCCGTGGAAGACCGGGGGATCGTCCTGGTGATACCGGGTGAGGACGACGGTCTGAGCCTCCAGGTAGTACCGGGAGTATCGAAGATGCCGACTCAACCCCTCCGGCATCTCGGACAGATCCCGGAAGAGAGTCGGGAAACCCCTCCGGTACGCCTGCAGGATCGGATCGTCGGGATCCGACGCGTACAACTGCACCTCGCCCGTCACTGCATCGACGGTGGCTTTGACCGAGTTCCGCAGGTAGTTGACCGAGCGCTGACCGGGGATCTGATGACTCCCTGACAGCGGGAAGTGATTCGAGAGGGTGAAGCCCTCCATGATCCACACGATCCCTCCGTCCATCACCACCGGATAGGGCGCCTCGGGCAAGTAGAGGAAGGGCGCGAGGGCCTGCACCCGCTCGCCCGCCTGTCTCCGAAAGACGAGCCGCGAGTCGGAGTCCACCTCCGACGAGAACAGCAGATTGGCATCCTGGAAGCGCCAGGCCAGCGCAGCTGTCCGAAAGATGGATCCCATCCGGATCCCCACCGGGTAGTCGACACCCGCGACCCCGGGCTGACCGTCCGGGGCCAGGAACGTCTCCTCCGTCGGGTCGATCACGGCCCAGAGCTGCGGGCTGCTCCCCACGTAGACGGACGGCCGTGTCAGCTTCAGCTCGTCCGGAACTTCGGGGCCGGGCCGAAACTCGGGAGGAATCGCCGTGAGGAACATCGGGAGGCGACCTTCCTCCGTGCGACGATGCAGCTGCCCTGCGACGGCGCCCATTCCCGAGATGTAGCGCTCCCGCAGGTGAAGATTCTGCCAGTTGGGATCCGGTATTCCGCCCGGATTGACCTCACGCACGGACACCGCGACGGGCTCGCTCCGTCCCCCGGCCGGATATCGGTCGAAGGCCACTTCGTGGAAGTCGTAGTATTGGAAGCGTGCCTCCAGCTGCCGAAACGTGGTGAGCAGCGTCGTCTCCGTCCAAACCGGAAGTCGGTCGAGACGCTCGGAAACTGATTCCCAGATGTCGGGGTGCGGGGTCTGGTAGGCGAGACGTTGCCGCTTCAGGCCGTCCAGACCGAACCCGACACGCGTATAGCGAACCGAATGTTCGATGTAGGGGGTCTCGCGAGCCAGCTCGTTCGGCTGTACCTGGAAGCGCTGGATGACCGAGGGATAGACCTGGGCGAGCGACAGAGAGCCCACGGCCAGCAAGGCGCCTCCCGCCGCGACCGGCAGCAGCCTCTCCCGATACGCACCCCAGAAGACAGCGCCCGCCGTCACCATGGCGATGAAGCCGAGCATCTCGTAGGCGGGAATTCGCGCCTCGTGATCGGCGTATCCGAAGATGTTCTGGACACCCGAGTTGCCGTCGAGCAGAAGTCCATACGGAGCGAGGTAGAACCGAAGGCCGAGGAGCATCACGAAGACTCCCGCGATGATCCCGAGATGCAGTCGCGGCAATCGATCGATCATCAGCCGGTTGTCGCCCCATGTGATCGAGCCGGTCGCCGCGTACCCAGCGGCCGAGATGACTCCCAGGAACACCGTCAGGATGAGAGCGAGGGTGCTCAGACCCTGCAGGACGGGAAGAACGAAGACGTAGAATCCAAGATCTCGACCGAGAATCGGCTCGACGGCGCCCCACGGCTCCGCATTCACGAGGAGGAGCGCCCCGAGCCCGGTGCCGTCCGGGACCGCGGTCGCGAACCAGAAGCCGACGAAGAGACAGCCGAAGAGGATGCCCCAGCGAACGTAGCTCGCGGGGAGCTGCTCCTGGATCACGAGGTCCCCGAACTTCCGCCGGAGCTGCAGACCGGCGAAGGTCTTCGCCACCACCCGCAGGTTGGTCCAAGCAAGCAGGACGGTCGCCAGCCCGACCAGGGTGCGGGCCCCCCACTCCCAGAGCACCTGGGTCAGGAATACGTCGGTGTACGATTGCGCGGAGTACCAGAGCAGGTCCACATAGAGCGAAACCCCCCAGCGTCCCATCAACAGGACGAGGAGGAGCGCGAGGAATCCCCCGAGGACGAGTCGTCCTCCCCTCAGGGATCGCAGCAGCCCGTCAGACATCGATTCCCTGCCCTCGCATCCACGTCTCGACTTCCTCTCGGATCTCGGAGAGCCGCTCTTCGGTGCGAGCCTCGAATCGAGCCACGATCACGGGCTGGGTATTCGATGCCCGCATCAGGGCCCAGCCGTCCCCGTAGAGGATCCGGGCTCCGTCGACCTGGACGACCTCTCGACTCGCGCTGAAGTGGGCGACCGCGGAGTCCACGATGCTCGACTTGGTCTCTTCGGTCGCTTCGATTCGAAGCTCCGGCGTGGAGACGTACTTCGGAAAGGAGTCGGTCTGCGCTGCGAGCGAGTCCTCCGCGTTCGCCACGAGAGAAACCAGCCTGCACGCGGCATACAGGGCGTCGTCCGTTCCAATGTAGTCGTCCGCGAAGCAGACGTGGCCCGAGAGCTCTCCCCCCATGGGCGCTCCTGTCTCCTTCATCTTCTGCTTGATCAAAGAATGGCCGGTTTTCCACATGAGCGCTTTACCCCCAGCCCGTTCGTACACCTCGGGGAGCACTTGGGAGCACTTTACGTCATAGACGAGCAGCTGACCGGGCCCATGGCGATCCAGTAGATCGAGACCGAAGAGCAGCAGCAGTACGTCTCCGCGAATGACCCGACCGTCGCCGTCGACCGCACCGATCCGGTCGGCGTCACCGTCGAACGCGACTCCCACCTCCGCATCCTCTTCCCGCACCAACCGGATCAAATCTACCAGGTTCTCGTCGACGGTCGGGTCCGGATGATGGTTGGGAAAGGTGCCGTCCGACTCGCAGTAGATCGAGACCACCTCCGCACCCACCGCCTCGAGCAGCCTTTCCGCCACCAGCGATCCGGCACCGTTTCCGCAGTCCACGACCACACGGACCGGCCTCGGGAGATGGAAGCGCGACGCCACGTCCTCCACGTAGTCGTCCAAGACGCTCGAGCGGGTCCGTTTGCCGGCCCCCGAGTCGAAGTCTTCCGCCAAGATGCGCCCCCGAAGGGACGTCACGTCGTCTCCCCAATAGGGACGACCTCCGAGCGTCATCTTGATCCCATTCCACTCGGGTGGGTTGTGTGATCCGGTTATCTGGATGGCCGCGCTCGTCCCGAGTCTCTGCTCGGACCAATACGCGACCGGAGTCGGAACCGTGCCCAGATCCTGCACGTTCACTCCGGTGGACAAGACTCCGGAGATCAGGGCCTCGGCCAGCTCCGGGGAAGAGGGTCGATTGTCCGCGCCGACCACCACCGCCGGAGAGCCCGCCGAGCCACTTCCGTTCAGCGAGCGGAGGACCGCGGTCCCAAAGGCGCGGCCCACCGCCCGGGCCGTCTCCGCGTGGAAGTCCTGGCCGACGATCCCTCGGATGTCGTACTGGCGAAAGATGTGAGGCGGAAGTGTCATGTGAGATCCTACGAGGTTCCTGGTTCGGGTGCTGGAATCGCGAGGCTCTCCTGCCGCGCGAAGCGATCGTCGCCTCAGTCTGCGAGACCCAGGAATCCTTCCGAGGTGAAGAGACCCAGACCCTCCGCCGCTGTCTGCGCTCCTTCGAGCAGCCCCCCGGGGAAGACACCGAGAAGAAGCAGGATCACGGCAGCGGCCACCAATACCAAGTTCAGGGGTGCGGGAACGCCCCGGCTCGAAGGGGTCTCGCCCTCCGGCCGAGCCGGCTTCATCCACATGTACCACGCAACCCTGAGGTAGTAGTAATACGAAACGACCGTGCCCAGAGCCAGTAAGACGGCAAGCGTCCAGAGCTGGCTCGCGGCCGCTCCCTGGAGCAGGTAGATCTTTGCCATGAATCCACCGGTTCCCGGAAAGCCCGCCAGGGACAACAAGAAGATCGTGAACACCACCCCCATGAGCGGCGCCCGCCACCCGAAGCCAGCGTAGTCATCCACCTGGACCCGCTCCTCCCCGTGACCTGCCACGATCATCAGGACTCCGAATGCGCCCACGTTCATCAGGGTGTAGACGAGCAGATAGAAGAGCACACCCGCAGTCCCGATGGCGTTCGCGGCGGCCATGCCCACCAGAAGGTACCCGCCGTGCGCGATGGACGAGTACGCGAGCATCCGCTTGACGCTCCCCTGTGCAAGAGCGATGAGGTTGGCCACCACGATCGTGAGCGCCGCGAGCCACCAGATGATCACGTACCACGAAGCGTAAAGATTCCAGAACGCCTCGAGAAAGACCCGAACGAACGCCACGAAGGAAGCAGCCTTCACCGCGGTGGCCATGAACGCGGTGGAGGGCGACGGGGCCCCTTCGTACACGTCCGGTGTCCACATGTGGAACGGGACCGCCCCGATCTTGAACGCGAACCCGATCGCCATGAGCCCCATGCCTGCGAGGAGGAGCCCGGTGAAGCCCGCTCCGGCTTCGATGGTCTCCGCGATCTGCGGTAGGACGACGCTACCGGTCCCACCCCAAACGAGGGCGATTCCGTAGAGGAGAAACACGGACGAAAACGCCCCGAGGATGAAGTACTTGAGGCCCGCCTCCGCCGATCTGCGATCCCGGCGGTTGTACGCGGTCAGCACATAAGCGGCGACCGACATCGTCTCCAGGGCCAGGAAGAGGACGATCAGGTTCCGCGTGCCGGCCATGATCATCATCCCCACGGTCGCCAGAAGGATCAGGGTGTAGAACTCCCCCGCCTGCAGGCGTTGGTGCGTCACGTAAGGGACCGAAATCACGATGGTCATCCCGGCACCGAGCAGGAGCACCCAGTTGGCGAACAGTCGGAACCCGTCCACCGTGATCACATCGGGCTCGCCGAGGACGGTCACGCCGTGCAGCCACGCGTTCATCAGCGCCGCGGCCAAGACCCCCGTGAGCGAAAGCCATCGGAGTGCTCCGGCGTTCTCCCAGTCCCCGCTCCCGTCATTCCGCCAGACGCCCGCCAGCAACACGGCCATGGCCCATACGGACAGGACGATCTCGGGCAAGAGCGCCCACAGCAGGTCCGAGGAAGAGGTGAAGTCGAGAGTCACGGGCCGGTCTCCGTGACATCCCCGTCGTCCAGGGGGAGCACCGGTCGAGCTGCGGTGTCTTCCACGCCCTCGACATCCAGATACTCGACCACCGCCTGCACACCGGGCTCCATCCTCTCGAGCACCGGCCCGGGGCTGACACCGAGAGCGATCATCAGGAAGAGGAGCGGTCCCAGGACGACGAGCTCCCGTCTACTCAGGTCCGGGATCGCTCGATTCTCCGGATCCTCGAGACGATTGAAGAGGATCCGCTGGACCATCGGCAGCATGTAATAGGCCGCGAAGATCACCCCCGTCGTGGCGAAGACCGCAAAGACCGGGAACCGCTCGAAGGTCCCGAGCAGCGCCAGGAATTCACCGACGAACCCGCTGGTCCCGGGCAGTCCGATCGAGCTGAGCGCCGTGATCACGAAGGCGGTCGCCATGAGCGGAGCGACCCTGGCGAGGCCTCCGAAGTCGGCAATCTCACGGGTGTGTCGCCGCTCGTAGAGCATGCCCACGAGAAGGAACAAGGCTCCCGTGGAGACCCCGTGTGAGATCATGACCATGAGCCCGCCCTGAAGCCCGTTCACCGTGAGCGCGAAGATCCCGATGATCACGAAACCCATGTGAGCCACCGACGTGTACGCCACGAGCTTCTTGGCGTCCGGTTGGACCGCGGCCACCCACGCCGCGTAGATGATCCCCACAACCCCCAAGGTCATCATGAGTCCGATCACGCCCGGGTGCGTCGCGGCCTCCGGGAAGAGCGGTAGCGCGAAGCGGATGAACCCGTAGGTCCCCATCTTGAGGAGAACCGCAGCCAGCACGACGGAGCCTGGGGTCGGGGCTTCTACGTGCGCATCGGGCAGCCACGTGTGCAGCGGGAAGAGCGGTACCTTGATCGCAAAGGCAAGCGCGAACGCGGCGAAGAGCCACAGCTGCTCGGTCGTCGTGAGAGGCGTGCCGACCAGGTCCGTCAAGTGGAAAGACGGCTGTCCCAAAAACCCTCGGGCGCTCGCATACAGGTAGAGAAGACCGACCAGCATCAGCAGCGATCCGAGCGCCGTGTACAGAAAGAACTTCACTGCGGCGTAGATACGTCTCTCCCCTCCCCAGACGCCCACGATGAAGTACATGGGGACGAGCGTGAGCTCGAAGAACACGTAGAAGAGGAAGAGATCCATCGAGACGAAGACACCCACGATGCCCGTCTGCAGGAGTAACATGAGCGCGTAGAACGCTTTCTCCCGCTCCCGGATGTACTGGAACGAACCGAGGATCGCGAGCGGCATCGTGAGGGTGGTCAGCAGGATCATGAAGAGGGAGATCCCGTCGATCCCGAGTGCGTAGCTGACCCCCCAGACCGCGATCCACTCACGCCGGGTCACGAGTTGAAACAGCTCCCCGGAGGGATCGAAGGCCCACCAGAGTCCCACGCTGAGGACGAAGAGCCCAGCGGTCCAAGCAAAGGCTACATGCTTCGCGCGCTCCGCAGGAAGGACCAGCACGACCGCCAGACCCACCAACGGAAGCCAGAGGAGCGCGTGGAGGGCCCAGGTCCCGTATCCGATCCCGTCGAGAAACGCCGTCATCACCGCCTCAGAAGGCCAAGACGCCCAGGATCGTCAGGGCGCCGAGGGTGAGAACGACGGCATAGGTCGTCACACGACCCGTCTGGAACAGAGAGCCGGCCCAGCCCATCGCCCGGGTCAAGGATCCGACCGCGTTGACGGTCCCGTCGATGAATCCCTGGTCGATCCATCGCCAGGCGAAGCGCGAGGTCGCCAGCAACGGGCGCACGACCACTCGGTCGTAGAGCTCGTCCACGTACCATTTGTGGTAGAGCACCCTTCGGATTCCGGCCGAGGGCGTCTCGGACTCCGACGCCGGATAGATCGTCTTACGCGACACTGCACGCGCGGTGAGCACGACCATCGTGACCGCGATTCCGGTCGCGACCGCGCCCCAAACCACGTGTCCCCCCCCGATCGGCGCCGATTCCGCGTACGCTCCCAGGACCTCCAGGCGAATCGCGTCCGCCGATTCGGTGACCGGCTCGAGCCAGTGATGCAACCACTCGGACATGGGAAGCGTGCCGAACCCGCCGAAGATCGAGGCGTGAAGCGACTCCGGAACGTTGATCCAGCCCCCGAAGACCGAGAGCACGGCCAGAATCACCAGGGGGACGGTCATGACGAGCGGCGCTTCGTGCAGGTGCCGGGCTTCCTCTGCTCCGGTCCGGTTCGTACCGTAGAAGGTCAGGACCATG
>JAHEKL010000142.1 GCA_024638345.1 Gammaproteobacteria bacterium
TCACCGTGCTCGTGATCGCCTGTCCGCATGCGCTAGGGCTCGCGGTTCCTCTGGTCGTCGCCATCTCGACGACCCTCGGAGCCCGCGGGGGTCTCTTGATCCGGGACCGACGGGGTCTGGAAGAGGCGAGGTCCCTCGACGTCGTCGTCTTCGACAAGACGGGCACATTGACGATGGGCGAGTTCCGGGTCGTCGAGCTCACCGTGGCGGAAGGCATCCGCGAAGAGGACGTCCTGCGAGTCGCGGCAGCAGCGGAGTCGGAGTCGGAGCATCCGATCGCACGGGGCATCGTCCGGACCGCGGAGGAGCGGGGCCTCTTGTTGCCTGCTGCCGAGAGCTTCAAGGCGATCACGGGCAAGGGCGTATCGGCCGAGGTGGAAGGGCAGCGCTACCTCCTGGGTGGTCAGGCAATTCTGAAGGGAAGGCGGGTCGAGGTCTCGTTGCCGCTGGCGGATGCGGCCGCGAGCGCAGCGGAGCGCGGTCAGGCCGCCATTTACCTCGTTCGAGAAGGGGTAGCCCTCGCGACCTTCGCGGTTGCCGACGCGATTCGAGGAGAGAGCAGAGACGCGATCCGAGCCCTGCAGCAACGAGGCATCGAGGTCGCGATGCTGACCGGCGATGCCAAGGAGGTCGCCCGAGCCGTGGCCGACGAGCTCGGGATCGACACGGTCTTCGCGGAGGTGCTGCCGGAGGACAAGGCGTCGAAGATCCGGGAGCTTCAGGGTGAAGGAAAGAAGGTCGCAATGGTGGGCGACGGAGTTAACGATGCCCCGGCGCTGGCTACCGCAGACATCGGCATCGCGATCGGGGCGGGGACCGACGTCGCGGTGGAGGCCGGTCACATCGTCCTCGTACGCTCCGACCCCCGAGACATCCCGAGGATCGTGTCTCTCTCCCGGGCGACCTATCGCAAGATGATTCAGAATCTGTGGTGGGCGGCCGGGTACAACATCGTCGCGCTCCCACTCGCCGCAGGGGTGCTGGCGACATGGGGGGTTCTGCTCACTCCGGCAGTCGGCGCCGTGTTCATGTCTGCGAGCACGGTAATCGTGGCGATCAACGCTCAGTTGCTACGGAGAGCCGACATCTAGGGGGAATGGATTCTGGTGCGCCCGTTGGACCATGGTTCCGGTCGCCTTGCGCCCGATCTTCTTGCGTCCCTGCAGCTGCACGGCGGATCTTGGTCCGCACAGGAGTGCCATCCAGAGCAGAGGCGCAATGCGTGACCGATCCCAGCCCTGATGTGAACGCGGCCCCGGCTCATCCGACCAAGCTGGAACTGGACCAGTCTCCTCCTGCCGAGGTCGAGGCCGGAACGACCATCGCGCTGAGCCTCAGAGTGTCCTGTGATGCAGGCTGCGACCTGGAAGGCACGGCCGTTCACGTTTTGGACGAGGCCGGTGCCCTGATCACGGAAGCTCCGTTGGAGCCGGAGAACCAGCTGAACGACCTCGAGCTTCGGGCCCCCTCGCGGGTCGGTGCGACGATCTGGAGCCTCGTATTCCCCGAATGTCTGGTGGGTGAGGTCGTGCACGAGCGGAGCACTCTGATCGTCCGATCCGAGACGATACCGCACACGACCAGCGCGGCCGTATGGGAGGTGCCCTCACCCGTGGTCATGTCCAGTCCGTTCAGCGTCAGAGTGGGAGTCAAGTGCTCGGCCTCGTGCGATCTGAGCGGACAGTCGGTTCGGGTGCGTGACGAGGACGGAGTCGAGGTCGGTGAGGGGATACTCGAAGAGACCCCCTGGCAGGGGACGGAGGCGCTGTATTCGGTGGAGGTGCCGCTCGAGGCTCCAGAAGGGCAGAGCAGCTGGTCTTGGTCCGTCCAGTTCACGAGCGCAGCGACCGGACTCCCCCACGCGGAGTCGTCTGCCAACTTCACGTTTCGCACGGCCAACCCCCCCGATCACAGCGTTGCGGTGAAGGTGATTCAGGAGGACACGAACGACCCGCTGGAGGGAGCCCACGTGCGATTGGGCCTCTATCGGGGACGAACCGACGAGCGGGGGCTCGCGAGCCTCGCAGTTCCGAAGGGCGAGTACGACCTGGACGCATGGAAGACCGGCTACGAGACCGTTCTGCAGACGGTGGAGGTGACGGACGATGTCACGTTCGAGATTCAAGCTCGGCCGGTGCCCGAGATCGATCCTGACGAAGAGCAGACCTGGATGTGACACTCCACTCGAGGGAGGCATAGGATGAGCAAGGGGAAGGGGAACGACACGAGTCTGAGTCGGAGAGATTTCGTCAAGACCGGCGCAGTCGCTGGCTTGGGTGCGACCGGGCTGGGTGGCCTGGTAAGCTGCGCGGCGAGCGGGCAGGAAGGCGGTCAGGCGTGGGACCGAACTGCCGACTTCGTCATCGTCGGTGCCGGGACGGCAGGACTCGCCGGTGCGGTTTCAGCGCTCGAACACGGAGCGTCGGTGATCATCGTCGAGGCCAACTACGACATCGGCGGACACGGAATCCTGAGCGGTGGAAGAGTGAACCTGGGCGGTGGAACGAGTCTGCAACGGACGCATGGAGTGGAGGACTCGGCGGATCACGTCTTCGAGGATTGGATCAACCACGAGAGCTTGCAGAGCCGTTATAGCGACCGAGCGATGGTGCGCGCCTTCGCCGACGAAAACGCGTCCACTTTCGAGTGGCTCGTGGAGAACGGGGTCGATTTCCAGGATACCCTGATCAGCAGCGGTGGCATGGTCGAAAGACAGAGCCGGGCCTTTCAGTGGCCCGTGTACGAGGAGCTCATCACCTCGTACCCCACCAGGCACGGCTCCGGATTGATACGCGCATTGGAGAAGAAGGCCAGAGAGAACGGCGCCGAGATCCTGCTACTCCACAAGATGACCCGCCTGGTTCGTGAAGCCCCGACCTCCGGACGGGTCCTGGGGATCGTCGCGGAGCACGAAGGGGAAGAGGTGCGCCTTCGGGGAACCAAGGGCACACTGCTCGCCACCGGAGGCCACACGAGCAACGTTCACTTTCGCCGCATGTTCGATCCGCGGCTGACCGAAGAATACCAGGTGGCCGGGGAGCCCTACACCCCGCAGGCCGCGGATGGAGAGCTAGCGGCCATGGCCATCGGGGCCTCGCTCTGGTCGACTGCGAATCAGACCATGGAGGCGGGCTCGTGGATCTCCAAGACGGCCCACATCGGGACCCGGTGGGGATACGGCAATCTCGTCTGGCTGCCCGATAGCCCCATGTTCGATCGCACACCCGGCTCCGGCCTGAGTGAAGTGGATTGGCAGAACGCGATCATGGTGACCGATATGGGCCGGCGTTTCTATGACGAGACGGGTAGGGGTCATGGTTTCTACAACGCGGCGTTGGCCTATCACGGCAACCCGAACAAGCTGGACGGGGGAGGTCCCATCTGGGCCATCTTCGATGCGGATGCGGTAGCGCGTCAGGGCTGGGAGATCGGCCCGCCATATGTGGATCCGGCCGGTGATTGGTTCTTCATGGCGGATACGATCGCCGAGTTGGCCCGCAGCATACGCAGCCCGTATCAGACGGCGCCCATGCCGCCCGCGGCCCTCGAGGAGACGGTGGCCCGCTACAACTCCTTCGTCGATTCGGGAATCGACGAGGACTTCGGGAAGCCGACGCCCAGAAACCGGATCGGCAGACCTCCGTTCTATGCGGCCTGGTCTACCCCGATACTGCACGACTCGCTGACGGGTCTCCGGACGAATCCGAGGGCCCAGGTCATGGACCTGAACGGTGAGGTGATTCCGGGGCTCTACTGCGCCGGCGAGACCCAGGGCGGATTCGCCCAGCACGGGTTGGCGAGATGCATCGTCTTCGGTCGCATCGCGGGCAGAGAGGCTGCCCTGGACGGCCAGATGGTGTGAGGGGGGGACGTTGGGGGTTGAGCGTTCAGCCCACGGGGCCTCAGAACCGGACTCGCAGGCCGACGGTCGCGACTTGAGTCTCGAGGAAGTTCTGGTAGAGCGCGGTGAAGCCCTGGCCGTCCACCTCACGCTCGACCGCGAAATCGTTGAAGATATCGGTCACCGTGAACAAGACTTCGGCGCGCTGGCTCATGATCGGCCATGTGGTGGCGAGGTCGAGCGAAGACCGTGCGCGCTCCCTTCCCTGGGGAACGTTGCGCGCAGCGTAGTAGATGTAGCTCAGCTGTAGCTCACCAGCGCGGGGCAGCTGCACCCGGTTGTTGACCGTGAAGTCCCAGGTATCCTCGTTCGAGGCAGCGAGGGTGAAGGGTCGGGGCGTGGGGAAGAGCAGGATCGTATCCAGGGCTTCGATGTCGTTCGTGAACCAGTTGATACTGCCCGACACGCTCCAGGGAGCGGCGATCTGCTGTTCCAGGATGATCTCGATTCCGGTCTGTGCGGAGTTGCCGGCGTTCTCGAAGATCCGGTTTACGATGTCGTAACTCGGGTTGGAGTCGTCGATCGCGAGAATGCGCAGAAAGGAGTCCGAGATGTCCCGGTGGTACACGGCCGTGCTGAGAGATCCTCCTCCCCACGATCGCGAAAACCCGACTTCGAAGACGTTGGTCAGCTGGGGTCTGAGAAAAGGGTTGCCGACCTTGAGCAGCTCCGGATCGTCGTACTTCGGAAAGATGCGCAGCTCGGGCTCGCCCGGACGATCGATTCGGCGATTATAGGCAGCGATCAGTCGATTCGAGTCGCTCAGCCGCAAGCTGAACCTGACGTTGGGAAAGACCTCGAAGTAGTCATACGCATCGCTACCCTCGTAGTAGATGTTCTCCTCGGGAATCGTGTACGAGACGTCGGTCTGCTCGACGCGCACCCCGGCCTCGAGCGTGTACGAGTCCTTCACTCGTACCAGGTTTCCGTAGAGCGCGATGATGTCCTCGTCCCAATCGGAGAAATCGCCCAGGCCATCGTAGATTACGCTTTGCACGCCACGTTCGACGGTGTAGGTGATGGGCAGCCAACGTCGCTGAAGTCTGCCGCCGAGCTCCAGCCGACCGCTGGAAAGAGGGCGGGTGAAATCGACGCTCAGCGGCAACGTGTTCTCGACCGCCTTCAGGTGGGTCATGTCCGTGCCCTCGCGGACCCTCGAGACCTCGTTCAGAAAGTAGGCTTCGTCCTCCCAACCCCGGGTGTACTGGAGATTGACGTTGAGCTCGTGGCCGGGCGTGCTGAACAGGCGCTCGAAATCGAGGCTGACATTGGCGAACCCCGTATCCTCCTTCTCCCGCCAGAACCAGTAACGCTCTCTCTCCCCGGTCGCTCTCAGGATGAAGGGGACCTGGGCGCGGTCGGTATGCGTCTCGAAATCGTAGATCCCGGAGATCGAAAACGTGGTTGCATCGTCGAGGGCGAAGTCGGAGCCGGCTCTGAGGATGTAGTGCGTCTGCTCGCGGTTCTCGGGGACCTGCGAATCGATCACGCGACCGTCATCGTAGAAGCGAGTCGTGAACTCGTTGTTCGGGAGGTCGTCCTGAGCGAGGAATTCCCCCTGGACGAAGCTCCGTACGCGCTCCGTGTTGTAGTTCAGACTCAGGCTGGGGATGATCTTTTCGTTGTTCGAATAGCTACCCAATTCGGTGGGAAGGTCTGCCCGCTGCTTGGAGAACTGGCCGATCCCGAGAGAAAGTCCGAGCTCCGCGGATAGGCCCAACTGCTGCTCCTACCTGTAGATAATGTTGATGATTCCGGCCATGCCCGCGGCGTCGAAGCTCGCAGAGGGATTGTTGATGATCTCGATCGCCTCGACGTTCGCGGCGGACACATTGTCGAGCCCGCGCTGACTTCCGAACCCGGTCAGGCTGGATTGCCTGCCGTCGATGAGGATGGCCACCTGGTCGCTGCCACGAAGCGAGACGCGGCCTTCCTGGTCGACGGTCACGCCTGGAAGGTTTCTCATCGCGTCGAGCAGCGATCCCGTCGACTGGGTCGCTCCGTCATCGAGTCGAAACACCTGTGTGTCGATACCGGCGGCCCGGATCGCCTCTGCCGTAACCGTGATCTCTTCGATGTCCAGCAGGCGAAGGAGGCGGATGTCGCCGAGGTCGTAGGAGGGGTTGAGCTCCGAGACCAGGACCCGGGCCTCGGCCACGTAGAACCCGGGAAACGACGTGCGGATCGTGTAGTCGCCGGGCGCCAGGCCCTGCACGAGGAAGCGCCCGTCTTCCCCGGCAAGCGTCCCGGACAGCGTCTCGCCGGACTCGGCGTTCTCGACCACTACGGTCGCTAGGCCGATCGGAGAACCGTCGATGTCATCCAGCGCTCGGCCAGAGAGAGCCGCGCCTTCCTGAGCCAACAAGGTGGTCGGCAGGACCAGGCCGACGAGAATCATCCACAACGACGTCGCTGGCCGCAGGCTCGTCGGCCCCGACGATGTGGCTGCTGAGGTAGCGAGTGACGCGAATGGAGAAGACACTGATATGATGGCCGACATGCCTAGGACTCTGGATCCAACCCACGCGCGCGGTCAAGCGCAATCGAGTAAGAGTTTTGTAAGCTGAGGCTGGCTCGGAGGAGCCAGCGTTCCCTACTCGGACTCGGGCAGCGCGAAGACGAAGATCGTGGGACTTCCTTGCGGTGCCTCGAGCGGGATTCCGGGGGTCAGCCCGAAGGTCTCGTACGAGCCCGAGCTCCCACCCCCGGCGGCCACCGCGATGTACTGGCGCCCCTCGACGCCGTAGCTGATCGCGCCCCCGGTGATTCTGCTGTTCAGGATCGACTGCCAGAGCACCTCGCCGGTCTCCTGATCGAGCGCCCTGAACCTGCGGTTGATGTCCCCACCGAAGATCAGGCCTCCTCCCGTGGCCACGAGCCCGCCCAGCCAGGGCGCGGCCTGCTTGTGTTCCCACAGCAGCTCGCCGGTCGCGACGTCGTATCCCTTGACCATTCCCGGCGTATCCGGCTGATCGGGTGAGGGGATGGTCCTCCGTATGGCGGCATTGCCCGTGCCGGTCCACTCGAGTGCCGTCTGTTCGACCCAAGCGTTCAGGAGCGGCTGATACACGGCGTTCGTCAGAGGACTATAGGTGCCGTACCACCAGTCCTTTCCTGCCCGGGGCCCGGCGGTCACCACGTCGCCGAACTCCTCGAAGACGAGCTCCGGGTCCGTGGTGACGCGGCCGGTCCCATCGATGTCGGTGATGACGTTCTGATGGACCATCGGCCGGGCCCAGATAAACTCACCGGTCTCGCGGTCGAGCACGAACTGCGTCCCCGCCTTTCCCGCCGTCCAGAGAACCCTGCGCTCCTCCCCCGCGAGATCCGGGTTGATCCA
>JAHEKL010000143.1 GCA_024638345.1 Gammaproteobacteria bacterium
GGGCGGTTAGCATAGCGACGCTCTTGCCCGTGGGCTCGGCTGAGGCGCAGTTCCTCGATCGTCTGCCCAACATCTACCCGATGAACGGACTGCCCAACCCGTACGTCAGTGAGGACAACTGGGTAAGTCTTCCGGACAATCGGGAGTGGGGTTCGACGGCGGGCGCGGACATCGATCCGGACGGGGTGCACGTCTGGGCGATCGACCGGTGCGGTGGCAATTCGTGCGCCGGCTCGAACCTGGATCCGATCCTCAAGATCGATCCGAACGGCAACGTGGTGGCCACCCTGGGCGGGGGGATCATGCTCTTCCCTCACGGGCTCCACGTGGACGCCGACGGAAACGTCTGGGTCACCGACGCCCAGGGTCCGAACCCCGACAACCCCGCCACCGCGGGAAAGGGGCACGCGGTCTACAAGTTCAGCCCCAACGGTGAGTTGCTGCTCACGCTCGGCCGACCTGGATCGCCTGGTGACGGCCGAGGCCCGCTGCTCAACACGCCCTGCGACGTCGTGACGGACGCGGACGGAAACATCTATGTCGGTGACGGACATAGCGGCCAGAACCTGAACGCGGGTCCCGAGACGGTCGCGCGGATCGCGAAGTACGACCGAAACGGAAACTTCATCACCTCGTGGGGCCGGCTCGGTTCCGCTCCGGGCGAGATGAGGACACCGCACGCCGTCGACATCGATTCCATGGGTCGGCTGATCGTCGGTGACCGGGGGAACAACCGACTGCAGATCTTCGAGCTCGACGGCACCTACATTGGTGAGCTCCGGCAGTTCGGCCGTCCGAGCGGCATCTACATTACCGACGACGATACGATCTACGTGGCCGACTCCGAGTCGCTGTTCGCGAACTCACAGAACCCCGGCTGGATCACTGGAATTCGCGTGGGAAGCCTGAGGGACGGAGTCGTCGACTATCTGATCCATGGCACGGTCGAGGCCTATCCGAACGGCTCGAATCCGGAAGGAGTGGCCGTCGACGCAGCCGGAAACGTGTATGGCGCCGTAGTGTCTCAGGGTGGTGCGTTCGTTCGGTCAACCAGACGTTGATCCCGCGCTGACCCGACGGATTCCTCGCACCTTCCTCTGCCCCGTCCTCCCGACCCGGGAGGCGGGGCAGACGCGATGAAGAACCTACCGCCCCGCAGCGACGGTGCGCCCGACGAGCTGCGGGCCGCGATTCGGATGGTCCCCGACTACCCGAAGCCCGGAATCGACTTCTACGACATCACGACGCTTCTCAAGGACCCGAGGCTCCTGAGAGCGGCACTGGACCAGCTCTCATGGCTCCTAGCGCACCTGACCGTCGACAAGATCGCGGGCATCGAGGCTCGGGGCTTCCTCTTTGCGCCCACGGTCGCATATCACCTGGGTGCTGGCTTCGTACCGATTCGGAAGGCCGGCAAGCTTCCCGCGGAATCGCTTCGTGAGAGCTACGATCTCGAGTATGGGTTCGCCGAAGTCGAGATGCACAGTGACGCGGTGCACTTCGAAGGCGAGAGGTTTCTGATCGTCGACGACGTCCTTGCGACCGGGGGCACGGCGCAGGCCGCAGGCCGCCTCGTGGAGAGCCTCGGGGGGCGGGTCGTGGGCTTCGGATTCTTGCTCGAAATCGAAGCCTTGAAGGGGCGGGAACGGCTCGACGAAGTGCACTCGCTCCTGAAGGTTTGAGTGAGCTCCTTCGGGGCTCCCAGGCTCGTGCTGCAGGTTGGAGGTTGCCTCAGAAGGCCGGGAGGCCGATGGCGTGCGGTGAGGCGGCCTCCCACTCCCGACGCCAATCGACCGAAAGGTCGTCCCCCTCCAATAGCTGACCCGGACGGAGGAACCCATATATGTCCGCAAAGGTCTTGACCCGCATGTCGTCGACCCGACGGAACACCAGGTTCGGCCGAATGTCGTGTGGACCGCTGAGCCCCATCGCTCCGACCATGTCCAGGAAGCTTCTTATCGTCGCACGGTGAAACCGGCATACGCGCTCCGACTTGTCCGGCACATCGAGCGCGATGAACAGGGCCGGGTTCTGGGTCGCGACCCCCGTGGGGCAAGTGTTGTTGTTGCATCGAAGTGCCTGAATGCACCCCAGAGCGAGCATCATCCCCCTGGCGGAAAGACACCCATCGGCGCCTAACGCCATCGCTCGTATCATGTGGAAGCCCGTGATGATCTTTCCACTCACGAGCAGACGTACCCGGTTGCGAAGGCCGGTCCCCACCAGCGCGTTGTGGGTGAACACCCAAGCGTCCCGGCTGGGCATTCCCACGGAGTTCGAGAACTCGAGCGGCGCCGCGCCCGTTCCACCCTCACCGCCGTCGACCGTGACGAAGTCCGGGGTGATCCCGGTCTCCACCATGGCCCGACAAATCGCGAGGAACTCGGATCGACGGCCCACGCTGAGCTTGAACCCCACCGGCTTCCCACCGGACAGGTCCCGCAGCGTCCGGATGAACTCGAGCAGTTCGAGCGGAGAGGAGAAGGCGGAATGCCGCGATGGGGAGTGAACGGTCTGATAGACCGGGACACCTCTCGCCGCCGCTATTTCAGGGGTGACCTTCTTTCCCGGCAGCACGCCGCCTTGACCGGGCTTCGCCCCCTGTGAGAGCTTGAGCTCGATCATTCGCACCTGGCTCTCGGACGCGGTGTCCCGGAATTCGTCCGGATCGAATCGCCCGTCGGGGGTTCGACATCCGAAGTAGCCGGTTCCGATCTGCCAGATGAGGTCCCCGCCTCCCTGTCGATGATACTTGGAGACGCCACCCTCGCCCGTGTTCTGGGCGAAGCCTCCCTTCGCGGCACCTCGGCTCAACGCTTCCACGGCGGTGGGAGAAAGTGAACCGAAGCTCATGGCGGCGATGTTCAGAAGCGATGCCGAGTACTTCTGCGAGCAATCGGGGCCTCCGATCTCCAGCCGGGGCTCGTCGACCATGGGGTCGGTGTTGTTGAGCGAGTGGGCCGCCCACTCGTAACCGATTCGGTAGACGTCCCGCTGGGTCCCGAAGGGCCGGGTTTCGAGCTCGCCCTTGGCCCGCTGGTAGACGATCGAGCGCATCTCTCGCTCGATCGGAAAGGGGTCGATGTTGGACTCGATGAAGTACTGCTGCATCTCTGGGCGAATCGCCTCGAACATGTACCGGATGTGGCCGATCACCGGGAAGTTGCGGAGAATCGTCCTCCTCCGCTGGAGCGAATCCCGGAGGCCCAGAACGATCAATGGGCCAAGGACGACCAGGGCCCAAAGGATCGGCGGCCAAACCACCGCAATCAGGCCGATGGCGATCAGTATCCCGGCGGAAACGGCGTAGAACCACCTTCGGAACATCGGTCGTTTTCTCCGTACGACCTGGATCCAGGTCGTTCTGAATGGGCGGGCTTTGCGGGCTGGCGAGACGCCCGAGCTACGCCTCCGGCGGAGTGTCCCAGTCCTGCACGTCCTTCCCGGCCTCGCGCGCCAGAATGTCCAGCGCCGCCGTCGCTCCGGCCCCGGCCGAGATGATCGCCTGACTCCGGTGGGGTCTCGCCGACCGGCCGACAACGTACAGCCGCTCGATCGAGGACCGATAGTCTCGATCGACGACGATGGCACCCGTGTCGTCCTCTTTCAGACCCAGGGTGCGAGCCAGCTTCGGTCCCTTCCCCTCCGTGAGGATCAGGTACTCCGCGGTGACTGAGCCGGCCTCGGTGCTCACGCTGAAGCCGTCTTCCGCGGTCACGGAAGTCACCTCCTCGTCGCGAAGCTTCGCGCCGAAGGCGTCCACCTGACGGCGCGCGATCGACTGGAACTCGGTGCCGTCGATCTCCGGGATACCGAGATAGTTGTAGAGGTGCGCGTAGTTCATGGCGGTCTTGTCGGTGCCGAAGACCGTCACCTCATGCCCATTCTTCGCCAGGAACAGCGCGGCAGACAGCCCGCCGGGCCCGTCACCGACGATGACGATGGAAGCCATCGAAGAGCTTCTCCGTTCATTGTTGGAGTCTGTACGCGAGAAGAGCGCGCACGAGTGTGATTCGCGTACCCGTACAACGCCGCGGGTGTGCCGTTACGGTTTGCGGTTGTGGTGCTTCCGACGCGCTGAGCTCTCGCTCGAAGGAGCGCGTCGGAAGCATGGGGGCCCGATGGGGCCGATCCCGTCAGTTGTACCGGGGCGACTCCCTTAGAATCCGGATCAGGGCCGCGCGGCCTTCCCGACTCAAGGCCGTGAACCTCATGCCGAGAAGACTCCCCTCCTCCGCTTCGCGTCTCCAAACGACTCGAGCCACGCCGCGGAAGTCATCGAACTGGAACCGCACGGGCGTTCCCGGCGGCTTCGGGTCCTCGGATACCACCAACATCCCGGTCTGCGACATGTTCAACGACTCGCCGAAGAGTCGCAGCTCGGACTGCTCGAACGTCAGCTCGACTGGGAGCCGAACGTTCCGACGGGCGCAGGGTCCTTGTGACCGCTTCATCTTCCACCTCCATTCGAAGTGGGCTTTCCATGAAAGGACTCCTCGGCCCCTCCTGATCGCTTCCACCTCCCACGGTACCCTGCTCGTCGATACCCGACTTCGAGCGAGCGCCCCCCCGAAAACGATGCGGGTGCCAGAAGTCCTCTTGCTGGGAGACGGGCGCGTCGGCGAGCTGCGATCAAACGAAAGAACCGCCAACTCTCGACCGTATCCCTGATCGAATCGCTGGCGGCTCGGCGGACATCGCACTGGCTGTGCGGAAGTCCCGTGGCTCTGCGTCGTCGCCTTTCGGTGACTTTGCTCTGAGCAGCGACCACTGTGGCCCGTGCGGCAAACGCGCTGCCTACGAAACCACGTAATAATCTTGTAGTGAAGACTCGGCGGTTGTCAACCGCTGGTCAGTGCGGCAGGGTGGAGAACCTGACCTCTTCTTCAGGGCCCGTCGACATCCCGAGTACGGATAAAGCCGGCGACGACACACGAAGTGATGATACGAGACCCTCGAGCCCATGGGTGGCCGCCTCCAAGTCGACGGCCAGCAGGTCTACGGGTCCTCCGACCCGGACCGCGACCTGCTCGGCCTCAGAAATGGACCGGGCGGTCCATACTCGAAAACCCAGGGTTTCCAGCGAATCGCGCGTGACTCTCGAGTGGTCTGGAGAAGCACTGGCCACGAGAGCAACCGGTGGTCCGAGCTTCGGTCGCACCCGTGGAGGGCGGTTCGTCGCGTGCCGAAGGCTGGTGAGCAGCACGTGGTCCGAGTAACGAGCCGGACTGGAGGACTCCATTGCCGATCGGGGGGTTCCTGGACCCGCTGACCCCTGGCGGGCCGCTGCAGCATTATCGTCGATGAAGATCGGTGACATGTCTTGTCGTGGCCTCATACGCCCGTGCGAGATATCGAGTCAAGGACTACCGCCTCCCGGTCCGCCACCGCCCCCCGGAGGCCCATCGGGCGGGCCTCGTCCCGGAGGCTCAGGCGGTCCGCCGCCACCCGGCGCGGGAATCGAAGACGGCGGCCCCCCACCTCCCGCGCCCGGAAGAGCGTCTGGTGGGCCCCTGCCCGGGAAACCGTCGACCAGTCCCGGAGGACCGGCGAACCCTGGCGTGTTGGCGAGGCCCTCTGGACCTCGGGCCAACGCTTCTCGAACCCTGGATAGGGCCGCTTCCGGGACCACACCCTGCCCAACCAGATAGGTGAGTGCCGCGATCGCGACCGTCCTCTGCTCGCCCGGAGCGCTCGCCACCAGCTCAGTAAGAACCGACTCGCTCACACCGGCGCCCAGCGCATCGGCACCCACGGAGATCTCCGCAGCTCCCGAGATCCCACCCACGCCGCCGATCACCTCCTGAGCTCGGGTCAACCGATCGAGCCGTTGCTCGACCGCCTGGGCGATCCGGTCCATCGGAATTCCCTTCGCCCGGCCCTCGGCAACCTTGCTCTCCAGTAACGCCATCGGAACTCCCGCTTCTCGAGCACGCTCGAAGCTCGACTCGATCCGTTCGTCGGGGCTCTGTGCTCCCGCCACCAAGGGGATCATCGTCATCCAGACCAGCAGCACTGCCGGTGTGACCCTCTCAGAGGTGGTCATCTTCACAGTCCTCTTTTCCGGTGCACGGCAAGCTTTTCCGGCACGAGTTGGGCCCGGGCTGCGGGCGGTCCTACAGTGCGGTCCTACAGTAAGGACGAGCATACCTGGTGATCCGTCACAAACTTCTCAGGTGGGACCATGGATGCCGGCCAACTCGAGCTGAGACCGAAGGAACTCCCGGGCACGGTGGACCCTCATCTTCATTGCGCTGACCGAGGCTCCGGCGGTCTCCGCCATCTCTTCGTAGGAGCGCTCCTCGACATGCTTGAGTACGAACGCCTCCCGTTGTTCCGCGGGAAGGGAGGCCAACGCCGCGTTCATCACCTCGCGGATCGAACTCCATTCCATCCGGAGCGCTGGACTCACGTCGGTCGACGGCTGGGCGAGGGGGATCGGCACTCGTTTCCGGGCCGCAGGGCTCTTCAGGTGATCGAGGCAGCGATTGCGAAGGATCCGGGAAAGCCACACCCGGAATCGCTCTGGATCCCGGCACTGGGAAAGCCCCTCATATGCCCGAACGAGCGTGTCCTGGACCAAGTCGGAAGCGGTGTCTCCGTCGAGCCCGATGGCACGGGCGTGGCGGTAGAGAGCGTCCTGGTATCGGCGCACCAGCAACGCAAAGGCTTCCTTACGTCCGGCGAGTGTCTCGTGAACGAGCTCTCCGTCGGTCGCTTCCGCCTTCAGGGCGGCTTGCTCGTGAGCGGTTCGATTGGCTCTTGCCTCGGGCTGACTCATTCCGATCTCTAAGGCGCGATCAATGCGGCTACCCAACCTCCCATTCCGTCCTCCTTCCTTCCCGGTACCTCCTCCGGCACGAACCATTCCCCGTCCGCGCCGCGAAAGGCGTAGTGGTAGACTCCCGGTGAGAGATCCAACTCGATCCACCACTCGCCTCCACGACGCTCCATGGGTACCGGCTGCCACCCCGTGAAGTCCCCCGCGATCGACGGTGGTGAGGAAGCGAGCGACAAAGGGAGACGAATCACCATGCGTCCAGGGGCCCTCTGCTCGGGACCCACCGTTGACGGTGGGCTCCGACTCGAGCCCAGTCGGTAGGTGATCCCAATCCCCCAACTCGTC
>JAHEKL010000004.1 GCA_024638345.1 Gammaproteobacteria bacterium
CGCTTCGTCGCGGTCCAGATCCAGACCGGCGAGCGGAACGTAGATCCGGCCCGCGTAGACCTGACCGGCCCTCCACTGGGCATCGGCGGACCCCATCTCCGCTGCCGCGAGCACCAGCCGCATGGCTTCAGGTGGATCGGACCCGAGGAGCATGGTCGACAGGGACAGCATGGCCGGAAGGTGATTCTGCGCCGCGGCGAGCCGGTACCATTCCATCGCCTCCGAATAGTCGACCGAAAACCCCTCCGTCCCCGTCTCATGGAGTTGGCCGAACTCGTACTGCGCCTCCGGCCGGCCCGATTCGGCGGCCGCGAGGAGAGAATCGGCCCGGGTTGTCGGGGTCGGCTGGGCTTGAGCCGAGACGGGGAAGGGCGACCCCAAAGCCAGGCAGGACAAGAGGGTCACAGCTGGGAGCACACCGAAAGAGGACCGGGTGCCGGAAGAGGACAGTAGACGGGGGCTGACGGAAGGACGCACGAGACTTTCCATTCTAGGGGCTCCGGCGCATCGTAGGGACCGTTGGTCGGGCCAGCAACTCCGGCTCCGATTCCGCCGAGCCGAGCGAGAGCACGCCTGCGATCCCATGACACCTTCTCTCATCGCCCGGGGCCCGGCGAGGCTGGATCCGCTCCTGCCGATCCTCCTGATCGTGGCCGGCATGACGAGCGCGTCACTCCCGGAGCCCGCGACAGCCCAGAATCCCGCTCGCCCGGACACCTTGTCGGTGGAGCTCTCACCGATCGAAGTGCTCGTGTCGATTACACCTCGGGTCACCCCTTCCGTCGGATCCGGGATGCCCGCGCGGGTTTCCACGCTGGACGGGGAGGCAGTGCGTGCCTGGCACCCGCGACTCCTGCCGGACGCCCTGTCCACCGAGGCTGGAGTATCCCTCTACGACGATCTCGGCTCGCCCTTCAAGCTCAACCTGAGCGCACGGGGCTTCAGCGTCGGACCGACCGTCGGTCTCCCCCCGGGGATCTCGGTCTTTCTCGACGGGGTCCGCCAGAACGAACCGTCCGCCCAGGAAGTGAACTTCGACCTGCTGCCCCTGGAGCACATAGAGCGCATCGAGTTTCTGCGCGGAAACGCGTCGCTCCTCGGGCCGAATTCCATCGGGGGGGCCGTGAACCTGATCACCCGCCGTGGCGGAGGACCTTCAAGTGGCGAGCTGCAGGTTTCGGGAGGCTCGTTCGGGATGACCGGGATCGATGCGAATGCGAGCGGCGGAGTGCTGGAGGATTGGACCTACTTCCTGGGTGCCGGCTACGAGGAGGAGGATGGCTGGAGAGACGCCACGGGCGGTGAGCGCTTCAACGGGCTCCTGAATCTGGGACGCACGGGCCCCGAGCGCGGCTTTCGCTTCCAGGCCCTCTGGACGCAGTCCCGAGCCGAGACCGCCGGCTCGCTTCCCGAGAGCATCTTCGGCGTGGATCCGGAGGTCAACTTCACAGCGGGGGACTTCGAGTCCATCGAGCTTCAACAGATCACGACCTCGGGGTACCGCCCTCTCCTGGACGGACGAGGGTCGCTGACCGTCTTCTTCCGGCATTCAGACGGGGAGCGATTCAACGTGAACCAGCCCCCGGAGGGCGACGTCCGCAGCTTCGCCGAGAACCGGACCCTCGGTGGGACCGGCGATTGGCTCGGCTCGTTCTCGGAGGATGGTAACCCCCTCAGTCTCCGAGTCGGGTTCGACCTCGCGGCCAGCTGGACGGCGTTCCAGATCTTCGAGGAGGAGCGGGACGGCCCGGGCACGGAGCTCACGACCGACGTCGAAAGCCCGAGGGTCGATTTGGCCGGGTACGCCATGATGGATCTGGTGGTGGACCGAGTGGTGTTCTCCGCCGGTGCCCGGTTGGACTACATCCGTATTCCGTTCGAAGACGTGCTCGACCCAGCGGCGGACACGGTCAACAGCTTCACGCAACTGAGCCCGCGAGGCGGCATCAGCATCGATCTCGGGCGTGGGCTGCGGACCTTCGGCTCGGTGGGTCTGAGCTTTCGGGCGCCTGCGATTGTCGAGCTGGCCTGCTCCGATCCCACGGATGCCTGCCCGCTTCCCTTCGCTCTGGGCGACGATCCGCCGCTCGACCCAGTGACCGCGACGAACTACGAGCTTGGCGCCGGCTGGGCGGGCGACCGTGTCGATCTCGCGGCTTCGGCCTACCGAACCGATGTGAACGACGAGATCTTCTTCGTCCCGTCGGAGGCGTCCATCGTCGAAGGCTTCTTCAGGAACCTGGGGTCGACCCGACGCGAAGGGGTCGAGCTCGAGGCTGGGGTGGCCCCGGCCTCGGACTTCTATCTCTATGCCAACTACGCGCTCACGAAGGCGACCTTCCGGGGCACCGAAGAGATCTTCAGCGCGCGCGCGGACGACGAGGCGGAAGGGTCTCCTCTGGCAGGCGAGAACGAAGCTCGACCGGGGGACCGGTTGCCGATGGTCCCCGGGCATCAGATCAAGTTCGGGGCATCGTACAGCCACCCCCGCGGTGTGAGCGTGGGTTTCGACGGCCGCTACTTCGGAGAGCAGTGGTTCAGGGGAGACGAGGCGAACGAAGTCAGTCCGTTGAAGGGATACTTCACGGCGAGCGCACGTGCGGCTCTTCGCTGGGAATCCTGGGAGATCGAGGGGATCGTCCACAATCTGTTCGACACGGACGAGGCCATGTTCGGAACCTTCAACTTGAACGCGGGCACGGAGGAGTTGGAGCGCTTCCTGACCCCGGTGTCGCCCCGTGCGGTCAGGGTCACCCTACGGCGGTCCTTCGGTCCGTAGGCGACTTCAGAATCCTCCGACCCCGCCTCCCCCGAAACCGCCCCCGCTGAAGCCGCCACCTCCGCCCCCCCCGAAACCGGAGCTTCCCGAGCTGCTTCTCGGGGCCGTCGTCATGGCGGCTCCCGTTACGGACGACATTCGGGAGAGGCGGTTGCTGAACGAGCTGGTGTGGAATCCCCGAAAGTCCCGGCCGCGATACCACTCCGGCGCGGATCGGTAGATCTCGGCGAAGGCGCTCGCCCAGTTCTTCTCCACCCCGAAGGCCATCGCGTACGGCAAGAATGTCTCGAACATTTCGGGTGTGCGGATCACGCGCTCGAAGCGATCGGACTCGACGCGGCGGAGGAACTCCTCGAACCCGAGGAGACGCTCGAGGACGCGCGTTCCCCGATTCGTGCGCGCCGGCATGATGATCCCGAAGCCGGCGATCACGAAACCGGTCGCGATGCCGGAGACTACCGCGATCGTGGGCTGCTGGCCGAGCACCTCCTCGAGGAGGATGGACCCGACCACGACGATCAGCGCCGCAGCCACCACGCCAATGACCAGGAAGACGAGACGAACGTGGTTGGGGTGGCGCATGTAGTGGCCGTCGCGGACCAACGTTCGATTGAGCTTCGATTTGATCCCGGGAAGATCCTGATAGAAGGAGTTCTCGAGCTCGCTCGTGTCCACCTCGTCGCGATCGGCGAACAGCGCCGTCATCAAGCTGAACTCGAAGGCTTTGAGCTCGGCCCACCGTTCACGCGGTGCGCTCACCCTGAATGTGAAGGACTCGCTGGATATCAGACCGAAAAGGATCTTCTTCTCCGACTCTTCGATCACCAGAAACCCGCGAACGGCGAGGTCGACGATCGTAGCTGTGACGTCTCGCAGGTCGGGGGTGGTGTCGATGAGCGTGCCTGCCTCCGCGGGCGTCAGGCCTTCGGGTGGCTCATACTCGGGCATGAGCGACCGAAGCTGCGGATCGCGTCCGAATCGTCGCCAAGCGAGGAACATGGCGGTTGCGACCATGAGCGGGATCACGAGTAGGAAATTGCTGATCAGGAAACCCCGGAGACGCTGCAGGAGGCCGGGACGTGCGACGGACCCCGGATTCCAGCCCACGACGATCGTGAGCCCCTCTCTGAAGGCGAGTGATCTGTTGACCCGGAAGTCCACCTCGTTTCCAGTCTCCAGGATCTGTACGTCGCCCTGTGTGGATCCTGCCGGGCCCGAGAAGGCGCTCGTTCGAAGCCCGCTTATTCCGGTGGGAAGCGTGACCCGGGCCGAGGCGGCGAGGATCGGATACTCGGAGTCGTTGCCCGTGACGTTCCAATAGAGCTCGTCGTGCTCCTCGAAGAATCGGAGCCCATTGGCCACGGTATAGCGAAACACGACGGTGCGGGTCGCGTCGTTCGCACCGGGAACGTAGATGCGAAAGACGCGGTTGCGTCCCGCTCTCTCGCTTTCGTATCGGAGCTCGTCGCCCGCCTCACTGCGGGCGCCTTCGACGGACAGTCGAAGCGTGTAGTTCGCCCCGTAGCCCGTGCTGTACTCCACGGGGATCTGACGCAGGACTCCGTTCCACGAGCCGATGAAACGCACGCGGATCGTCTCGGTCACGTCCAGGTTTCCGTTCGCCCTGACCTGGATGTCGGCGTGGAACGACTCGATCTCCAGTGTTCGCTGCCCGAGCAGCGAAACCGGGGCGAGCATGCCCGAAGCTGCGACCGAAGTGGTCGCCAGAAGCAGGCTCAACAGGATCAGACGGTGGACGGATAGATCGGTCGAGACCTGCGAACGCTCACCCATTCGGTGGCTCCTGATCGGGCGGGTACTGGGCGGTCGGGGGCAGCCGGGGGAGACGGAACGGACATCGAAATTTGGGTCCGTCCGAGCTGAGTGCACAGTGCCGGGGGCGATTGCGTGGTTTCGCGCACGGCCGATATTGTCTCACGTGGCTCGACGTCTTTCGGCTTGCTGGATCCAAGGAGAACCGATGAAGATTGCACGAACTCTCTTCCGCCACTCGGCGGCTCTCTCTCTTTTCGCTCTCGCGTCGCTGATCTCGACCGGGAGTCTCACGGCCCAGTCCGATGGGCCGCCGTCCTCACCACCCGCGGACTGGGGGCCGGTGTCCATCAATCTCGAAGACATTCCCTATCCTCATCCGGTCCACTTCCTGAACCTCAATCTGTACGGACAGGACGTGCGCGTCGCCTACATGGACGTGGCCCCCGTAGGCCCGGCCAACGGACAGACGGTCGTTCTCCTCCACGGGGGTAGCTACTACGGGTGGTATTGGCGGCGTCAGATCGAGGCGCTCAGCGAAGCCGGCTTCCGCGTGGTCGTCAAGGACCGGTTGGGATGGGGTCGATCCTCGAAGCCCATCCTCCCCTACAGCATCAGCCTGCACGCTTCGAATACGGCTGCGCTCCTCGATCATCTCGGGGTCTCGGAGGCGGCGGTAGTCGGACACTCGATCGGAGGTCAGATGGCCAGTCGAGTCGCGTTCCTGTTTCCGGAGCGCGTCACGCACATGGTCATGATCAATCCGGTCGGCATGACCGACCGGAGACCGGGCCGCGGATGGCAGCCGATGAGCGGCGAGGTGGATCTGAACCCGGATATGCAGCAGGTCTACGAAAGAAGCTTGCGGACGGAGGTCGAACGACACCCGGACTGGGATCCCGAGTTCTTGGAGCACGTCCGGATTCGCTATGGTCAACGGCTGAGCGGAGAGTGGCCCAGGCTCGCGTACGTCCAGTCGCTGGGCGGAAACCTCAGGTCGATCGACTCCGTCGTGAACGACTGGCCGCACATCCGCACCAAAGCGATGCTACTCGGTGGAGTGGAGGATGGACCCAACTTCACAGAGATGGCCGAAGGCGTGGTGGACGCGCTCCCCAACGCCGAGCTGGTCCTGATCCCGAACGAGGGTCACAACCCCCACGAATCGGCACCCGAGATCGTAAATGCGGAGTTGATCCGATTTCTCACCTCGGATCCGGACCTGCCCGCTGGGGAAGGCGCGGACCGCTAGCCGGATTCTTCTGGGTCACCCGAAGGTTTTCGCGCCTAGCAAGGGGTCAGCGCTCCCCCTGGGCACGACCCACGACGGCTAAAGCGATACCACCCAGCGTCAGAGCGCCCGAGAGCAGCAGCCGAACGGTTACGGCCTCGGATAGGAGGAGGCTGCCACCCGCCGCCGCGAGGATCGGGACGGAGAGCTGGACGACCGCGGCCCGGGTGGCCGTGAGACCCGGCAGCGCCGCGTACCAGACGGCGTATCCGACGCCGGAGGCCAGGGCGCCCGAGGCGCACGCGAGAAGCACGCCCTCGAGGCGGATGTGGAGCTGCGAGAAGGAAATAAGACTCAGAAGGGCTACGAACAGGACCGAGCGGGCGAAGTTGCCGCTCGTCTCCATGAGTGGCTGGGCGCTCTCCCGTCCCAAGAGTGAGTACACTCCCCACGCAAACCCTGCGAGTGCCATCAGCGCGGCGCTGAGGGGTGGAGGCGCCGTCAGCCCCGGCGACATGAGGTACACGAGGCCGCCGATCGCCATCAGCAGCCCCAGCCACTGGATGCGGCCGGGCCGCTCTCCCAGGACCAGACCGCCAACGATCATCGTCACCTGAACCAGACCGAACAGGATCAGGGCCCCCGTGGCTGTGCTCAACCCGAGGTACGCGAAGGAAAACGGTCCCGCGTACAGGAACAGCATGAGAGCCCCGAGCCACGAGCCGCTGCTCCGCGGCGTGCCCCCAGTATGACTGGACGTGGAGGGGTCGTAGTCGCGATGGGCGTTCGTCCCCCGGCTGATCGCATCGCGGACGGGCCGCCTGCGGCGCCCGGCGGTGATCAGGAAGAGGGCGAGGGCACCGGATGCAAGCCGAAGGGTCGTGAAGCTGGACGCGTCGATCACCTCGGTGCGCAGAGCCATTCGGGCCAGCACCGAGTTGGCTGCGAACGCCACCATCGCCAAACCGGTCAACCAGGCGGTCCGCGATGGAGCGAAACTGGTCATTGGGCCGACATCCCTCCATAATGGGCGTCCGAGCTACGGGAGCACTGACTCTACACTCCGCCGGTCCTTCACGCCTCCGCCCCGTCTTCCATGACCTTCCCCTTGGTAGATCGCGCCCGGTCCTGGCCCGAGCGACTGGCCGTCGTCGGTCCGGAAGGCGTGTACAGCTATGCGGATCTCCTGGACGGATCTCAGAACGCGGCCTCGCGCCTACTCGGAGGCAAGGACGACCTGGACGGTGAGCGGATCTGCTTCCTCGTGCCGCCGGGATGGGACTACGTATCGACTCAATGGGGGATCTGGCGAGCCGGAGGCATCGCGGTCCCACTCGCCGTGTCTCACCCGCCTCCCGAGCTCGCCTACGTGATCGATGACACCGAGCCCGAGTTGGTAGTGGCGCATCCTTCCCTGGCCCATCGGCTGGACCGAGTCGAAACACGCGTCGAGGTGCCCGTGATCAGCACCACCGAGCTTCTGGATGGGGGCGAGCGCGAGAGCGCACCGGATCGCTACCTCGACCGCGGGGCGATGATTCTCTACACCTCCGGCACCACGGGCCGACCGAAGGGCGTCGTCATCACCCACGAGAACATTCAGGCCCAGGTCGAATCCCTGACGGGGGCTTGGGGCTGGAGTCGAGACGACCACATCCTCCTCAGCCTTCCGCTACACCACGTGCATGGCATCGTCAACGTGCTCACCTGCGCCCTCTGGTCGGGAGCGTGCTGCCAGATCCTGGAGCGGTTCGATGCGAGGGAGGTCTGGCATCGGATCGCTCAGGGCGATCTCACCCTCTATATGGCCGTGCCGACCGTCTATCGCCGGTTGATCCGAGCTTGGGAGGAGGCAACCGATTCCGAGCGTGCCCATTGGTCCACATCTGCCCGAGCTCTTCGTCTGATGGTCAGCGGCTCCGCGGCCTTGCCTGTGCCGACGCTGGAGCGCTGGGAGGAAATCACGGGCCAGCGGCTGCTGGAACGCTACGGGATGACCGAGATCGGAATGGCGCTCTCGAACCCGTACTCCGGAGAGAGGCGACCCGGTCATGTGGGTCGACCGCTGCCCGGGGTCGAGGTCAGGTTGGTCGACGAGACGGGGGCTCCAGTGCCGGACGGGGCGTCGGGCGAGATCCAGGTTCGGGGACCCAACGTGTTCCGAGAGTACTGGCGTCGGCCGGACGAGACCGAGAGCGCCTTCGCCGAGAATGGGTGGTTTCGGACCGGAGACCAGGCGGTCGTCGAGGATGGAGCGTACAAGATCCTGGGCCGCCGGAGCGTCGACATCCTGAAGTCCGGTGGAGAGAAGGTGTCGGCGCTCGAGATCGAAGACATGCTCAGGGAGTGCGATGGGGTGGTCGACTGCGCCGTTGTGGGGATCCCCGACTCGGATTGGGGAGAACGCGTCTGCGCGGCGGTCGTGACCCGTAAGTCCGCCGCGTCACCCACGGTCGAAGACCTGCGCTCGTTCGCGAAAGCGAAGCTCGCGCCCTACAAGGTCCCCAGGACGCTACTCATCGTGGACGACCTGCCTCGAAACGCCATGGGCAAGGTGACCAAGCCCGAGGTCAAGAAGCTCTTCGATCCCGGGGCGAATGTCTGACCGGTGACCCCCGAATGAGCTACGCGCCCAGGGAGCAAAGCCCACGACGGCTCGTGGCGGGTGTGTTCCTCGTACTGGTCGTAGTGGTGGCGATCGTGACCCTGATTCGCCTCGATCCCGAGACGGTCATAGAAGCCTCCGGCCCGCTCTCACGCATCGCATTCGTACTGTTGGTGATCCTGGAGGTGATCGTCGCACCGATCCCAGGGGGCGTGATCGCCTTTCTCGCGAGCGCCGCGTGGGGGTTCTGGCAGAGCTGGCCACTGCACTACGTCGGCAACGTGATCGGGGGGCTTCTCGTGTTCTGGCTGGCTCGAACCCTCGGCAAGCCCTTCGTGGACCGCCATCTCGATCCACGCCGCCGCGAACGGATCGAAGGCTGGCTCTTCGGGCGACCGTGGCTCATGTGGTTCGTCTACGCCGTACCCGTCTTCCCAATCGATACGGTCAGCGTCGCGCTCGGTCTTTCGGCGATCGCACGGAGGCGGTTCACTTTGATCCTGGTCAGCGCCTTGCCTTTCTACACCGGGATCACGGCCGCACTCGGGGCGTACTTCGGCCAGTACATCCCCTATCTCGAGTGGTTCGGGGCGGTGGTCTTCGTCCTGGTGCTCGTTGCGTTGGTCTATGCGGGGTTCACGCTGCGCAGAGAGCGAGGCTGAGGCCCGTCGACCGGCTCTGACGATCCGGGTCATCCTCCTCGCGTGATCGAGCACATCCGCGGACGTAGCACCGCAGAAGCGGGCGGCCTAGGTTGGAACCGACTTCGCTGGTGCGCCCCACTGCCCGAGGTGTTGGATGAGCCAGTCCGATCTCGCCAGGAGGCTCGCGCGCGCTGTCGATCCGTCTCGAGGTAATCCGGTCGCGCATCAGCTCGTCGAACAGATCTGGTTGGAGGTGGTCGAGGGCTCGATCGAGACGGGCCAGCGCATGCCGACCGTGAGAGGACTCGCGATTCAGCTCGGGGTGACACCGCGGAGCGTGAAATGGGCGTACGAGGAGCTGGAGCGCCTCGGGGTGGTTTCGATCCGACCGGGTGAAGGCACCTTCGTCAAACTGGCCCCCGCATCCGACGAGGACAGAAAAAGGCGGCGGGACTTCATGGCCCTCTGCGGTGACACGGTGGCGAACGCGCGCGAGCTGGGGTTCGACGTGGATGAGCTGATCGGAGCGCTTGCGGAGTTCCGAGAAGTCGAGCGCGCGGAGTCCAAGAAGCGAGGCCCAGGATGACGGATCACTCGCGCCGAGTCCTCGAGGCGGGGCTGAACCGCCCCGTCAAGGTCGCTCTCCCAGCAGGAGCCCGAGCCATGTCCAAGAGCTCTCCCGACGACACCCGGTATCCCATTCCGGCTCTGACGGCTGGAGCCGCCGCGGGTGCCGCGATCGGGGGTGGGGTCTTTCTGGCCGGACTGGCGCCCGCGATCGCGCTCGGTGCCGGCGTGCTGGTGGCCTTCCTGACGGGCTCGTCGATCAAGTTCTCGGACCAGTGGGAGAAGGCGGTGGTGCTTCGGCTCGGACGCTACCGCGGTCTTCGGGGACCCGGTTTTTTCGGCGTCGTTCCAATCTTGGATCGGGTCAGCTACCACATCGATCAGCGCATTCGCACGACTGCCTTCGGGGCGGAGTCGTGCCTCACGCGAGACACCGTCCCGGTCAACGTGGACGCCATCGCCTTCTGGGTGGTCTACGATGCGGAGCGCGCGGCGCTTGAGGTTCAGGACTACCGGGAGGCAGTGATCCTCGCAGCTCAGACCGCGCTGCGCGATGCGATCGGAAAGCACGACCTGGCCGAGCTGATCCAGGCGCGGAAGGAGCTCGGTCAGGGGCTCCAGGAAGCGCTGGATCGAAAGATGCACGACTGGGGAATCCAGGTTCAGTCCGTCGAGATCCGGGACGTGATCATTCCGGAGGCGCTGGAAGAGGCGATGTCGCGTCAGGCTCAGGCGGAAAGGGAGCGGCAGGCGCGAATCATCCTGGGCACCGCCGAGACCGAGGTGGCCTCGAAGTTCGTCGAGGCGGCCGCACGATATCAGGAGAATCCCGCAGCGATGAACCTCCGGGCCATGAACATGCTCTACGAGAGCATCGTCAAGAGAGGCTCGCTCATGGTCGTCCCGTCCGGGCTGGCCGACTCCCTCAACGTGCCGGGCATCATGGGAATGGCGGGCGCCGCTGGGCTGTCGGTGACGGGTGAGCCCCACACGCCGTCGCAGAAGGCGAAAGAGCCAGAGGATGAGGAGTGAACGAGGCTGATCGCCGAGGTCGGACCGTGCCACCTGCGCCGATGAGCTATTGCGAGTTGGCCGACCACCCCTTCCACGGTCCCTATCACGACGAGGAGTACGGCTTTCCGATCCAGGACGACGCCCGACTCTTCGAGCGGTTGATGCTGGAGGTCAACCAGGCCGGTCTTTCATGGCTTACGATCCTGAAGAAGAAAGACAACTTCCGGCGAGCCTACGACGGCTTCGACATCGATCGCGTCGCCGGGTACACCGAGCAGGACCGAGCCCGACTGCTTTCGGATTCGGGGATCATCCGCAACCGACTCAAGGTCAGCGCGGCGATCGAGAACGCGAAGCGGATTCAGGAGCTACGGGACGAGTTCGGCTCGTTCGCCTCCTGGCTGGACGTCAACCACCCGCTGTCTCTCGAGGCCTGGAGCAAGCTCTTCAAGCGGACCTTCAAGTTCACCGGAGGCGAGATCGTCCGAGAGTTTTTGGTGAGCACGGGCTACCTCCCCGGGGCCCACGACCCCGAGTGCCCGGTTTTCGCTCGGATCGCGAAGAAAGAGCCGCCCTGGATGCGAATACCCGACGGGACCTAGCAGAAGCCGCCTAGAGTCCCTCGATCCAGCCTCTCCACTCGTCACGCTCAAAGCCCAGATCGCGACCGCTCAGGTGGACCAGGAAGCGGTGCGCGGTCTCGCGGTGCGGTGAAGCGTCCGAGGCGAGGTGGCCCAGCACCAGATGTGTGTTGTCCGTCAGCAGGGCCGCAGCGAGCGACGGGGAGACCTCGGTAGAGACAAGAACCTGCAGGACCGTGGGGAATCCAGCGAGGTTGGCTCCCGCTATCAGGGTGCGGAGCGTCGCGACGGACGACGCCCATTCGACGTTTCTCGGGGCCGCCACGATCATCGAGCCTAACGCCAGATTCGCGACGGCCGAGACCCTCGCACTGGGGTCGAGCAACGCGCCCACCAGGTCCAGCCAGGCCGACTCCTCCTCCGGGAATCCGCCCAAGATCGAGGCTGCCACCGCCCGTCGCTCGGGCTGTCGATGCGTACCGAGGAGGTCCCGTGCCGCCGTCAGATCCTCCGGGGACCGTGTCCGATCCAGCGCGGACCAGACGCGCTCGGCCGTCCCCAGGCTTCCAGGCCCGATGGGGGTCACGCCCTGGATGCCTCGAATCAGCCTGGAACCGACCGCGGCTAGAAAAATAGGATTGTCTAGCTGATAAAGATCGTCGGTCGTGGCCCAGGATTCGGGTGGCTCTCGATCGGACTCGAAGCCTCCCCGAAGGCTCAGCTCGGGCGCACGGTGAGGTTCCACAACGGTGACCAGGACATGTCCCGTCGAAGCCTGAGGAACGGTGGCGGTAGGGGCGGGAGCCAGGGTTCGCTCGACGCTCGCCCTGGGAAAACCGAGGCGCCTCAATGCCACGGGGTATTGGGTTGGAGACGGCCTCGGCGTCTGGGTCCCGAGCGAGTCGATGACCATGTCCACGGTCCAACGCTCGAGGCCCACGAACTCCACGGGGCCCTCGGGGGTGTCGACCGCTTGAGCCGAAACGCCCGGCAGACAGACGAGCAGACCCAGCAGGACGAAGCTACTGCTGCGCATCCCCGGCGCCCTGTACGGAGGTGGACGTCGCAGGCTGCAAGGATCGACGATCGAGCCGATTCACCTGGTCGATGATCCTCGCGTACGCTCGGGCCACTTGCTCGAGTCCGACGGCCGGAACCCATTCGGGGGTGTCCTGCTCCGTATGCTTGATCTCGGGAGAAGTGATGAGCTGGATCGAGGGTACGAGGCGTGCCATTCGGCTCATCTCGCCGGACGCCCCCGGCTCCATATCCCCGGTTACGCCCACGTTGAAGCGGCTCAGAGACTCCAGCGTCACGTCGAGCAGATCGGAACTTCCCCACACCCACCAACGCATAGGCGAGACGGCGTTCATCTTTCGTAGTCGAGCTCCCCAATACTTCGTCCGGGTCACCGCGACGTGCTCGAGGTTGATCGCGAGCACCGTGTTGGCCAGCCGGCTCTCGGGGTCGTCCGACAGCTGGCGGGTGCCAGGGCCTCCGTGGTGGCCCACCGACCCGAGAAACCTGAGGGTCCGAGGGCGCTCGGACTGCGGGATCGCCGCGAAATGCTCGAGAAGCCCGATCATCACTGCCATTCCCGAGGCGTTGTCGGAGGCGGCCTGAAAATACCCGTCGATGTGGGCGATGATCAGAATCTCCTCGTCCGTCGCACCGGGGAGCGTTCCCCAGACACTCGCCGCCTCGAGATCCGGAACCATCTCGGCCTCGATCTCCAAGTTCACCACGATCCGCTCGCCACGACCCAACATTTCCCTCAGCCGCAAGCCGTCCTCGTAACCGAGATTGAATCCGGGACCGTCACCGGTTCGCTGCCACACCGCGAAGTTGTCGGAGATTCCATAAACGATTCCCACCGCGGCGGCCCCACGAGCGAACGCACGCGCCACCGATCCCTCCGTCGCGATCGAATGACGGAGCGTTCCGGGTCTTGGAATGTCCAGGATCAGGACGGCCTTGCCCGTGACGTCCCGACCGATGTAGTCCGCCTCCGATCCCAACCCGATCCAAACGAGCTCGAGCTCGAGGCCCCCTTGCGGAGTGGAGGTCGCTCCCTGCGGGGGTCGCGCGGACTCCAGGGTGAAAGGTCGCCCGCCCGCCACGAATTCGATGTCGAAACTCAGAAGCCGCCACTGGGGGTCCAGATTGAACGGCTCCCTGTGGACATCCACCAGACCGTGGTCGCGGAAGTGGCGCTCGACCCACTCCTGCGTGGCTTCGTGCCCCCAGGTGCCGACGTTTCGACCCCAGAAGAGATTGCCTCGATCGCGATCCTCGAGGGAGATCCGATCGACCTCCAGGAGGAGCTCCTTGAGATGGGCCCCCTCGAGGTCGGAATAGGGTCGATCCTCCGCCCTGAGCGGAACCCGCAGAAAAGCGTCATCGCGAATTTCCCCGGTGGAGTCCAAGAGCGGCTGACCGAGGGGATTGGGTGTGGGTTCTTGCGCGTTGAGCCCGGATGAGCAGGCCATCGTCAGGAACAGCGAGACGAGCAGAATGTACCCAGGTGGACCGAGCAGCCGAGTTCGCATGTCGGGGCTCCGTAGGAGGGGACGCTCCATAATCTGAAGCTCCCGACCTGATCGTGGCAAACGGAGGACGGAACGCGTGCAGATCCCCGCTCCCCACGGGCACCTGGAGGGTCATCTCAGACCGGCGGACGCGCCTCGTCGGGGGAGCGCTGTCGTATGCCACCCCCACCCCGAGCATGGCGGCACCATGCATACCAAAGCGGTGTTTCGCACCGCGCAGGCCCTGGCGGAGATCGGTTTCGATGCGTACCGGTTCAACTTCCGGGGCGTCGGGACGAGCACCGGATCCTTTGGGGGAGGCGAAGGTGAGAGGGAGGACGTTCGCGCCGTTCTGGACTGGTGCGAGGCGCACCGACCCGACCTGCCGATACTGCTGGCAGGGTTCTCCTTTGGAGCCAGAGTCGGACTCGCAGTCGGAGCCGTGGATCCGAGGCCGAAGGCGCTGCTCGGACTAGGTCTGCCCCTCGCCATGTACGATTTCGGATTTCTGAACGGGATCGACAGGCCGTTGCTCGTGATTCAGGGGGAGCTTGACGAATTCGGAGGCGCGGAGGCACTGGAGCGGTTCGCCGCGGACCTCGCTGGTCCCATCACCGCCCGCGCGATCGAAGGAGCCGATCACTATTTCAACGATCACTTCGAGGAACTGCAGACTATCGTGAGGGAGTACTTCACCCGGGGTCCGGGCGCTGCGCCGTTTCCGGTTCCCGAGTCCACCTGAGCAGCCGGGAGCCGCCTGGTGCGAAATCGGAAGAAGATCCTTGCCAGCCTGGAGGCCACCTATCGTGAAGCCTTCGGGCGCGCCGAAGAGAGGGACGACTCCGACGAGATGGTTCGACTGGATTTGGACTTTCAACGGGACCAGATCCAGCTCGAGGTCCTGCTCGACATCCGCGATTTGCTCATGTCGGAGCAGACGGAGCCCGAGCGGGAGCAGAAGTCCCTGATCGAGGAGGGCTCGGCTCTGATCGAGAAGGCCGGTGCTCTTCGCAGAATGACTCGCCTCCTCTAAACGGCTGCCACGCTGGAGTCCACCCGATTGAAGATCTATACCCGTACCGGCGACACGGGCGACACTGCCCTCTTCGGCGGGGGACGTGTGCCCAAGGACCACCCTCGCGTGGCCGCCTGCGGAGCGATCGATGAGTTGAACGCCTTCATCGGTCGTGCGATCGGCGATGTGAGGACCGATCGTATCCGTGGGTATCTCACCCTGATCCAGCACGATCTCTTCACCCTGGGCTCCCACATGGCATCGCCCCCAACGGATCGGGGCGCAGCGGGCACCACTCTGCCACCGTTTCCCGAGAACCGACCTCGGGAGATGGAGAGCTGGATCGACGAGGCCGATACCACTCTGGCCCCGCTCACCGAGTTCATCTTGCCGGGAGGCACCGCGGGCGCGTGCGCTCTCCATATCTGTCGCACCGTGTGCCGAAGGGCGGAGCGATCGGCAGTGGGAGTGGCTCGGAGCGATTCCTCGGCTGCCTTCTCCGTTCGGTACCTGAACCGGCTCTCGGATCTACTATTCGTGTTGGCCAGGATCGAGAATCAGGTGGCCGGTGTGCCCGATGCCCCCTGGAGCCAGGAGTCGGAGTGATCCAGCGTCCCTTCTCGATTCCGCTGGCCGATGGAGAGACGATCCACGGCGATCTCAGACTACCCGAGGGCGAGCCTCCGTTGACGGCGGTCGTCGTGACCCACGGATTCAAGGGCTTCAAGGACTGGGGCTTCTTCCCGTATCTCTGCGCGTGCCTCGCGGGGGACGGCCACGCGGTCGTGTCGTTCAACTTCTCGCGCAACGGCATCGGGGATCATCCCATGGAGTTCACCGAGCTCGAGACGTTCGCTCGGAACACGCTGAGCCGGGAAGTCGACGAGATTCTGACCGTGCTGCGGGAGGTGCGCAGTGGGGGACTTCTGCAGGTTCCGCCCACGAGGGTCGGGCTCTTCGGACATTCGAGGGGTGGTGGCGACGCTGTGATCGCCGCCCGTGACGACGGTCGGCTCGACGCCCTGGTGACGTGGGCGGGGATCGCGACCTTCGACCGCTGGCCCGAAGACCTGAAGAAGCAGTGGCGGGCCAAGGGACGAATCCACGTGCTGAACACGCGCACCGGGCAGGAAATGCCGCTCGACGTCGCGCTGCTCGAAGACTTCGAGCAGAATCGACAGCGGCTCGACATCGAACGAGCGGCTCAGGGGCTCTTGGAGCTCCCCTGGCTGATCGTGCACGGGGAAACCGACGCTTCCGTCTCGGTGGAGGACGCGGAGAGGCTCGCCACAGCTGATCCACACCTCGAGTTGGAGCGGATTCCCGACGCTGGTCACGCCTTCGAGGCTGCGCACCCCTTCGAGGGCTCGACGCCGCAGCTGGATCATGCGCTTCGGTTGAGCCGGGAGCACTTCAGGCGTCATCTGGTGAGCGAGGGGAAACGCGCTGAAGAGTGAACGCGGGCTCCGCATGGGAGAGCGAATCTCTTCCGCGGCGAAGCAGTCGGGTCTGAGCCCGACGGATATCGGCCGGGTGCTCACGGCGTACGCAATAGCGATGGGTCCGAGAGAGGTCGGCCCTCGAGCCGCCGCCTCCGACCAGCATCCTTCCTTCCTCCATCCGGGCCGGACGGTCCTCATCCTGTTGCAGGATGTGGAAGAGTCCGATCCGAGGGCGCTCGCTCTCGGAGCTTTGGCCGAGAGCCGTGATATCCTCTGGTCGGTGACCGACACAGACGCGGCCCTCGCGCTTCAGGTTTTCGGAGAGCAGGGGACCGAGGTGCTCGATTGGTGGCGTGCCCTTCCCTTTCCGAATTGGTTCGGGAGCGACGAGGAGGAGACCGCGACGGAGGAATACACCGAGCGCCTGGTCACCGCTGCAGAGCCCCAGCAGCGAATCGTGCTGGCGGAGGCGCTGGACCATCTACGCCACGCCCATCTGTGGGTGGACGGGAGCGAGCAGACCCGGGCGGCCGATCTCGCCAGCACCGTACTGGGTCCCGTGGCCGAGCGACTTCATCCGACCCTGGGACGCCGCTACGAGTGGTGGAATCGACGGGTGGGCTCGGCCCTCCGTTAGCGGCCTAGAGTCCGTGCTCGCGGAGTCGCCGAAGAAAGCTCTCGTCGGGGTCGAGGGCCGCGTCTCGCGGCGAGACGTCGAGCGGGCGGGCCTGGGGTGGAGAGGGCACGCTCGAGCCTGATGACGCCAGATCCGAGCCTCGGGGGGCGGGCCGCCGCGCGAACTGGAAGAAGAGGGCGCCGGCGGTGACCGCCGCAGCTCCCAGGAGGGAGAGGGTGAAGTTCGATAGAGCCCCGCGCGTACGCATGCGACCCATCCTTGCAGTGGTCCCGTAGCCCAGACTGCTCCTCACTCCAGCATGCATATTTCGTACCCGATCGTCGAAGAAACCGGTCCAGGGGAATGACCTCTCGTATGCGGCTGGCATGGAGCGAGATGAGAGGTTTCGGGCTGGCGCTCGTCCGGCGCGTCCGGCACCTTGTTGGTCGCGTCCACGAGACAACGATTGTCGCAGGCCCGCAATGACCGACGAGAGCATCCCTTCCCCCTCGGTGGGACGTCGACACGTCACACCAGGCCGTCGGCAATGGGTTGTGGACGCTCTCTGCGAGGCCTACGCCACCGACCAGTTCAGTATCCAGGAGTTCGAGCGCCGTCTAGACGAGGCCCACCGCGCGCAGACCGAGGTCGAGCTGCAGGCGCTCATTTCGGATGTTCAGCTTCCCAACGCCTCCCGGCTGCTCGCGAAGGCAGCCGACCACCCCTCCTTGGAAGCCAGCCGGGTCGGCGGCCTACTCGCACCCGGCGGCGAGGCGAGGCTTCCCGCGATCGATGCGGATAGGGTGCCGGACCGTCAATTCAGCGTGGGGGTGTGGAGCGGTCGGGTAAGAAAGGGTAGTTGGATCCCTGCCCGGCGGATCACGGCGCTCGCCTTCCAGGGAGGCGTGGAGCTGGACTTCAGAGAGGCCGTGTTCGGGCCCCACACGATCGACGTCAGGGCCCTCGCGCTGATGGGTGGGGTCCACATCATCGTCCCCCCGAATCTCCGCGTGGAAACGTCCGGGTTCGCGATCATGGGTGGATTGGAAGACCGCACGGAGTTCGACGCCGAGAAGCAACTGGCTGGGCCACTCCTCAGAATTCACGGATTCGCTTGCCTGGGAAGCGTGGACATCGACGTACGACTACCCGGTGAGACCTCGCGCGAGGCCAGAAGCCGGCGGAGGAAGGAGCGGCGCGCGAAGCGACGCTAGGTCGCTGCGCCCGTGCCTTCCGAAGGTCGCTCCGTGGCTCCAGGCGAGACGTCCGCGGCCTCCGGCTCCGTCGGCTCGGGCTCACCGGTCCGGGCCCAGGCGGCACTCACGTCGGCCCAGATCCTTTCGGCGCCCGCCTTCACCTCGTCCCAACCGTCCTCCGAGGCCTCCATGAGCTCGCCCAGCCGCGCCCGGGCCTCTTTCAGCTTCTCGCGTAGGTCGGACTCCTCCGACAAGAGCCGAGTCCGTAGGTCGGCCTCGGCGCGTCTCGCCCGCGCGGCGAGCTGCTCGATCCGTGCTTCCCATTCGTCTATGCGCGCCTTGAATCGATCCTGGTAGGCCCGTTTCTTCTGCTCCTCCATCGATTGCCCCTCGCTCGAGTTCGTATGCTTCAGCAGTGCTCGTGGTAAGCGTTCTTCAGGACCGCGGCCAGCATGTCGGGACCGTGCCCCTCGATCTGATGACGCTCCAACATGAAGACCAGCTCACCGTCCTTGATCAGCGCGACGGACGGGGACGAGGGTGGGTAGCCCGTGAAGTATGCTCTGGCCCGCTCGGTCGCCTCGAGGTCCTGACCGGCGAAGACCGTGGTGAGCCGCGCGGGACGCGGTCCGTCCTCATCGTCGAGCGAGATCATGACCGCGGGTCTCATCGCCCCCGCGGCGCAGCCACAAACGGAGTTTACGACCACGAGGGTCGGTTCGGTGCTGTCCGTGAGCGCCTCGTCCACCTCGGCGGCGGTTCGAAGCTCGCGAAAGCCGACACTCACGAGGTCCTGTCGCATCGGGGCGACGAGCATTTCTGGATACGGCATCCTTCCTCCAATTCAGGGCGACGAGTCCGAGGGCTCGCTTCAAGTCGCTGCTTCGTGAATGGACCGATCCCAGCCGCACTGGGGTTCGATTCCGATACCGAGCACAGGCTACCCCCGAAATGGACGGAAGTGCACGACGACCCACCCATGAGCCCTGACAGACCCTACGTGGAAGCCTACCGGTGCGGTTTCGGGCGTTTCCTGGCCGCCGTGGCGTGTGTCTGCGCCGTCGCGCTCTCTTCCTGCAGCGTTGAAGCCCAGCCCGACACGACATCCTCCTCCACCGCTTCGTCCACAAGCGCGGAGCCCTCTCTCGACGCCCGGCCATCGGCCGACGCCTCCTCACAGGCGGCGCTGGAGACGGAGAGGGATTGGGCGATCGCTCGAGCCACGATCGAGCACGCGTTGGAGCAGGGCCTGGACGAACGCCCGATAGGGGAGTTGGTGGCGGCCATCGCGGAGACCTTCGTCGGGACTCCCTACGCTCCTGGAACCCTCGAGGTCGGGGGACCGGAACGTCTCGTCGTGAACCTTCGCACGTTCGACTGCGTCACGCTTGTCGAGCACGTCCTCGTTCTGGCGCGGTTGACCATGAGCGCGGAAGGGGAGCTGGTGGCCGATGAGGCAGAGTTCCGAGAGAGATACAGGGCCGAGCTCACACGATTGCGTTACCGGGACGGCGTCCTAGCCGGATACCCGAGTCGGCTCCACTACTTCTCCGAATGGATAGGGGACGCCGACCGAAAGGGATTCGTGAGATCCGTCACACGGGAGCTCGGGGGAGTGGCCGACCCCCGGCCGATCGAGTTCATGACTCAGAATCCCGACGGGTATCGGCAGCTTGGCGATCCCGCCGTCCTCTCGGCGATTCGAGAGATGGAAGAGCGCCTGAATCGAGAGCCCCGGTGGTTCATCCCCGAGGACCGGATCGCGGATCGAGAGGGCGAGATCCTTGATGGGGATGTCATCGCGGCTGTGAGCACCCTGGATGGACTCGATATCGCCCACACCGGATTCGCGCTCTGGCAGGGCGACCGGCTCCATCTGCTACACGCTCCGCTGGTCGGGGATTCTGTGGAAATATCGGAGCGGCCGCTCGCGGAGCGGATCCAGGGATTTTCCAGTCAGATGGGCATCATGGTGGCTAGGCCGCTCCAACCCTGACTCGTTCCGACGCCCGACGCCGCGGCCGAGGACTCTTCGGCAACAATCGTTCTCGAACCTCAGGGGCGCCGTAGTCGGCGATGGACGAGAAGCCCTGCGCCCGCAATCAAGCTCAACAATACGACGAAGTCGACTCGCGACAGCACTGCGATCACTTCGGGAAACGACGCCAACCCCAACCGGGCCAGGGCCCAGACTCCAGCCAAGGGCACCAGCAGCGCCAGTCCCGCGCCGAAGAGAATTCTGGCCATGAGCCCGAACAGCCGTACCGACCCGGCGCGGAGCCGCCGCTCTTTTTCTTCGTCGCTGAGGGTCGAGTCCGTGAGGACGGATAGGCTGGCCCGGGCTCGCTCTGCCGCCTCGCGCGAGTGGCCGACGAGCCGGGTCCGACGGACGATCAGGGCAAATCCAACGACCACGAGGGTCGCCAGCGCGAAGCTCACTCCGAGGGAGTGCTCGACGGGGCGGACACGTCCGGTCGGAGCTTCTCGCCACGAGACCGCAGGCCGCGCAGCAGGCGCTTGAGCGGGAACCAGACGAACCCGAAGATCGAGGCGACCACGGCGGCGATCAGAGCGATGAACGCGCCGATTCCCGAGACGACGCCTCCCGGACCCAGATAGGCTTCCGCGACCAAGGGCGCCGCGAAGAGCCAGACGATCGACATCGATCCTGCGACCAAGACCGCGCGAGTCATCATACCTCCCCGTTCACGAGGCCGCTGGAGCCGAGCATGGCCAGCTCCGTACGTCCGCGGCGGTCAGCGGGTATCGGGTCCCCTCGCTCACTTCGACGGTCGAGGACTGGTCGTAGGGCTCGTGAACCCAGTCCCAGACGCTACGACCGTCAGGGGCCACCTCGACGATTCGGCCGGCCAGGGCCTCGGTGAGGAGCATGTTCCCGTTCGCCAACAGCTGCCATTTGCCCGCCACCCCCGTGTAGAAGGGTTCGGAAACAGGAGTCGGGAAAGCGATCTCGACTGAATCGGTGTGCGGTTGCATCCGGACGATTCGGCTCCCTCCCAGCATCGTGCCCCTGTCCGTACCATCGGAATTGTTGTCGAAGAGCCCGATCCAGCCGTCGCCGACGAAGTCTGGATCGTGCTGCTGGATGAACGGATCCGACGCGTGCCATCTGACCATGCGGGTGTCCGGATCGAAGACGAAGATCAGGTTGGGGTTTCGGAGCGAAACGAGCAGATCACCCGCCTCGAAGAGCGGATACGCCCCGGCCAGGGTGTCGCTCAACGGCTCGACGTCGTTCAGATGGAGAACATCGCCGGAAAGGTTTCCGGTCTTGGCGAGCCTTCTCTCGAGACCGTTGGAGAACAGGACGTCCAGGACCGCGATCTCCTCCAGGGTCTCCCCCTCACTGGACAGAAGCACGATGCGATTGTCGATGAGAGGGGCCTGCAGACCCGGATAGCGGGCCGGCACGGGAATCTGGTCGGGCTCGTCCCAGTACTCCAGGACTGGAATCCAGAATCTTCCTTCGTCGTCCATGGCGATCGAGTGGTGGTTTCCACGTTCCGAGATCCATTCCGGACGACTGCAAGCATCGAGCCGTACGGATCCCATCGCCTCGATGTTCACGACGACGTCCCCATCGGCCAGAAGATGAGCTCCATGGATGTAGCCGTCCTCCAGGCGCAGTCCACGAGGACGCACTTCGCTGGAAAAGAGTTCCGTGGGATCCAGGCGCCACGAGTGGAGCGTCGCGCCCGTCGAATCGATCAGATCCAGACCCGCCGTCCAGCGATCGCCATCGGGCCAGAGTGTCGCGATCAGCGTGGAGCCTGGCTGAACCCGGGAAGGCTCGAGGACGCGTGACCCGCTCCGCTCGTACACCTGAGGCACGACGTATCCGGGCGCCCCGAAGAGAAGACTGCCCTGGTCGAAGGCCGAGGAAACGAGAGGTCCGGGGAACCAACCCAGGGCACCCGCGCCCCAGCCATACAAGAACGCAAAGACGACGAGCGAACCACTGAAAACCAATCGCTCCACCGGACTGGACTTCACGACAACGCTCCGCGCAATCGACCTGAAGGCACCCGGGAAAGATCGCACCGCCCCAGGAGGAAGGTAAGTTCACCCGTGCCCGCCCAGGAGTCGGACATCTGAGTCGAGGCAACGGCAAGGTCGCCCCCTTTTCCTGGAACCCATTGACAGCAATTTGTGTTCTCGTGATCGTTGTCGACCAATTTTTACTGCGTCTCCTATCGCGGGTCCGAACCAACCCTTTTTTTTCAAGCCACCTTTCCATCAGAATCTGGACGCAGACGAGTGGACGTCTACCCGCAGTGGAGTGGGTGCGGAGTCCCTGGGCCGACTTGGGACCCAGATCGCAGACTGCGCCAACGTTTCAGAGGGAGGAAGAACATGATTCACCACATCTGTTCGCGTATGACGCGAGGGATCGGGGTACTGGCGACGGCGTTGGCGGTCGCGGCATCCTCCCTGGCGGCCCAGACCGGCTCGGTCACAGGGCGAATCACGGACGCACAAACCGGCCTACCGGTCCCCTCGGCGCAGGTCTTCATCGCTGACCTCGACCTCGGCGTTCTGACCCAGCAAAATGGTAGCTACAACCTCCAGAACGTCCCCGCCGGAACCCAGACGCTCACCGTACAGCGGCTCGGCTACCGTGAGGTGACGGGCACCCTGCAGGTGTCCGCAGGCCAGACCGTCATCCAGGACTTCGAAGTGACTCGAGCGGCCCTGCAGCTGGACGAGGTGATCGTGACAGGAACGCCCGGGGGGACGCAGCGACGTGCGTTGGGGAACGCCGTAGCGAGGTTGGACGCGACCGAGCTCACCGAGCGTGCCGCCATCGGCGACCTGCAGGACCTGCTGGCAGCCAGGGCCCCAGGCGTTCAGTTCCAGCGAATCAGCGGCAACGTTGGAGGAGGCTCCGGAATCCAGATCCGAGGCGTCTCGAGCCTGGAATTGGGCGCACAGCCGCTCGTCTACGTCGACGGCATCCGGATCGACAATGACCAGGGGGTCGGCCCCGAGATCGGCACAGGTAGAGACGCTACGCCGCTGAACGACATCAATCCCGCGGACATCGAAAGCATCGAGATCGTAAAAGGTCCAGCGGCTGCCACGCTCTACGGGACGGAGGCCTCCGCGGGCGTGATTCAGATCATCACCAAGCGCGGCCAGGCGGGTGAGCCGGAGTTCTCCTTCTCGACTCGGCAGGGAACGAACTTCATGGTCGATCCGGCCGGCAAGATCGGAACCCAGTACTACTGCCAACCGCTGGAGAACGGCAATCCCCGATCCGGGGCCTGTCCCGATGACCTCATTCGCACGTTCAACATCTACGAGCACGAACGAGACTTCAACGGCAATGAGATCTTCGGATACGGGTACTCCCAGAACTACAATCTGTCCGTCCGTGGAGGTACCGAGCAGGTCCGCTACTACCTCTCTGGGGACTGGTCCGACGAGCAGGGCATCGTCAGCTACAACTGGGACAACCGTACGAACTTCCGCGGAAACATGACCGTCCTCCTGACCGAGGGTCTGACGATCGACGTGTCGACCGGCTACGTGGAGGGTGAGACCCGCTTCGCCGGTGCGACCCCGGGCGACGGAGGGGTCTGGCAGGACATGGTTTGGGCGTTCGGATACCGACTGAACTCGATCAACACCAGCGCACGCGAGGGAGGCCTCAGAGGCTTTCAGGAACACACGCCCGAGAATGTGGCGGATGTCGACGCGCGTCGTGAATTCAGCCGGTTCACGGGCTCGCTCCAAGCCAACCATACCTATGGGGGTTGGCTGACCCAGCGCCTCATCGTTGGGCTCGACCGGGGATGGGACACCAACTCGCGATACACGCCCCTCGATCCCAACGGTTTCTTTCCGGAGAACGCACGGGGAGAGATCTTCTACGAGCGGCCACAGGTTACCAATCAGACCCTGGACTACGCCGTCAACGCGCGCTACCAGCTTACGGACGTGATCGGGACGACCACCTCCTTCGGCGCGCAGTACAACCGTCGGCAGGAAGAGACGATCGAAAACACCGGAAGCGGGTTCGGATCCCCGCTCCAGCGAAGCATCAACCAGACCACGCTCGCGAACCTCCTGCTCGACTACACGTCCGAAGAGAACAAATCCCTCGGGTTCTACATCCAGGAGGAGGTCAGCCTCAACGACCGACTCTTCCTGACCGGGGCTGTTCGAGCCGATGACAACTCCACCTTCGGTGAAGACTTCGATCTCGTGTACTATCCGAAGGTTTCGGGTGCCTGGGTCGTCTCGGAGGAGGACTTCTGGGGCGTGGACTTCATCAATTCGTTTCGGGTGCGTGCGGCGTGGGGCGAGGCGGGTCGACAGCCCAGTGTCTTTGCCGCCCGGAACCTCTACACAGCCTTCCCGGGCCCAGGCGGACGGCCAGGCCTGGCACCCGACGCACCGGGTAACCCGAACGTGGGGCCCGAGCGTACATCCGAGATCGAGTGGGGCTTCGACATCGCCGTCCTGGACGAACGGCTATCCGCCGAGTTCACCTACTTCGACCAGACGATTACCGATGCGCTCACGGACCAGGCCCTGCCGCCCAGCTTCGGGTTCCCCGGGCAGGTAGACTCCAATCTCGGAGAGCTGAAGAATTGGGGATGGGAGATCGGCATGGATGCCCGCGTCATCGATCGGGCGAACGTGGCCCTGGATCTCGCAGCGGCGGGGAGCTACGTCGAAAACCAGATCACGTTTCTGGGTGACGGAATCCTCGAGTCCGCGAACTTCCAGCTCGGGCACCCGTATCCGTCCGTCGTCGGGGCGCGAGTCGTCAGTGCGGAGTTGGACGCTCCGGGGCAGCTCAACCGCGAGAGCGCAATGTGCGACTCCGGTGCGGGACCCTTCGGGAACCTCAAGGGGGGTCCTCTGGTCCGCTGCGTGGACATCCCCGAGCAGCAGATCCTGTACGGTCCGGCCTATCCGAAGTACACGGTGAGCTTCGCCCCCACGTTGACCCTCTTCAACGACATCCAGGTCTTTGCTCTGGCCGAGGGTCAGTATGGGCGCTGGGTGGCCGACATCGGCGCGGAGTTCGCCAGCCGGCGAGACAACAGCTTCTTTACCGTCTGCAAGTGCAATGCGCTCGTCGAGGCCGCCGAAAACGCCGTGTTCGACGATGAGCGCTACTTCGGCCGGGTCAATGCGGACTTCTGGAAGATGCGAGAGATCGGCGTTCGCTACAGCCTGCCTGGAAGCTTGGTGCAGAGGGTGGGTGCGGATCGCGCTTCGATCTCGGCATCGGCTCGGAATCCGTTCACGATCTGGCAGAGGTCCGAGACCGACTATGGTGGGAAGCGGATTCCGGATCCGGAGATCAATCGGAACACGACCGCCGGCGCGAACGCGTCGATCTACGAGTTTCCCGGAATCGCCAGCGTGAGCGTCACCATGCGCGTCACGTTCTAGGGCCGAATCAGCTTGCAACTACCGCCTTGAGAGCGCCGTGGCGGCCGAGGCTCGACCTCGGTCTCACGGCGTCCAAGGGGGATTTCAAATGACTACCAGCAACTCTGAAACATAGGGCCAGGAAAGCCATGAATGCAGACCAAGGTACGAGGCGGTGGGGTTGGCCAGCGCTATCGCGGTTCTTGTTGGCGGGGTGCGTACTCTCGATCGCGGGGTGCTCGGATATCCTCCAGGTGGATCTTCCGGATGCGCTCACCGACGATGCGTTGACCGATCCCGATGGCGCGGAAATTCAGGTCAACTCCGTGATCGGGCTCGTCGAGTGTGGATATGCGGCGTTCACCATCGAGGCCGCGGGCTTCGAGGACGGGTTTCAAGCGACCGCCGCCGTCGGGAGCGGATACGCCGACTACTCTCCGCGGCCTGCCGAGGGTACTTGTGACACGTCGGATTCGGAATCGGACTGGTTCGATCCACTCATGATTGGTCGCTCGTTCGGGTTCGGGACCTACGAGCGGATCAGCGGCTGGACCCAGCAGCAGGTTCCCGACCGCCAGAAGCTACTCGGGCTGACCGCACTGTACACGGCGGTTGCGCTCGACGTTTTTGGGGAGCACTTCTGCGACATGGCGATCGACGGTGGACCGTTGCTGTCGCCCGCGGAGACCCTCGATCTAGCCGAGGAATGGGTAAATACCGCCCTCGGGCACATCGCGACCACGGGTGACTTCGAGGGCCTGAACGATGCCACGACGAGCGTCGAAACGATGGCGTACGGACTTCGAGCGAGGATTCGCTGGGCCAACGGGGATCTTTCCGGGGCCCAGCAGGATGCCCTCCGAGTTCCAAACGGCTTCATGGCGTTTGCAACGCGTGAGGCGGGCGAGAAGCGGCGGAACAAGGCGTATCAATACCACTCCGTGATCGGCTACGGAGTCGTGAACGGGCCGGTGGACTACTGGTCGGGATCTCCCGGTCCCGGAGGCACGTGGCCCGCCGTGATTCCGTTCACGGGCTATCTGGACCTGGCGCTGCTGCCCGACGGACGCGCCGTCGACGAGAACGGGTATCCGATCACCATGGAAACGCCCGGCGCGGTCCCGGACATCCGCGTCCCGCTTACCGAGCCGAAGCCACTGCAGGGTGGGGTCATAGGGCCCACGCCCGCGAAGTGGACCTCTCTCGGGGATGACATCCCCATCATCAACTGGAAAGAGATTCAGCTCATCCTCGCAGAGATCGAGGGTGGACAGGGGGCCATTGATCGGGTGAACGTCGTTCGAGCAGCCGACGGCCTCCCCGAGGTCACCTATGCGAATCCGGGCGATGCGGAAGAGATCCAGGACATGATCATCGAGGAGCGTCGCCGGGCGTTGTGGCTCGAGGGCCGGTTCTGGTCCACGAAGATACAGAACACGGACAAGCTCTGGTTCCCCCGGAACCAGGGACAGGACGAGTTTCTTCAGGATCTGGAGGGTGGCGTCCGCATGGCGCTGCCCGAAGGAGAGTATCAGCTGAACACGAACTTCAGTCTTGCGGACCAGACGTCTGGATGTGACGGACAGTGGGAGGATCAGAAGCCTGATGTCGGCTTGGGGTCGTCTGTGTAGGGATCTCTGAAGAAGATTCCGAGAAAGGCAAACAGGACCGGGCGCCCTGCCCGGTCCTGTTTTTCCGGGGTGGTGCTTACACCCTCGGTTCTTTCTGACGCGGTCGGGGATCGGCTAGTTGGAATCTCCATCGTTCGACGCCGAGCGAGTTTCGACGACGATCACGCCGTTTGCGGCTTCTGGGTAGAGAAACGCGGCGGACGGACCTCGAAGCACGCGGATGTCCAGCACGTCTTCGGCGGGGATCCGTTCCAGGATGTCCATGGCGTTCTCGATTCCGATCCGTAC
>JAHEKL010000144.1 GCA_024638345.1 Gammaproteobacteria bacterium
TCCCGTCCGCAATCCGATCTCCTTGGTCGAAGCGGAATGTCCCGGTCGCCCCGCGAGGCGTCGCGACCCCCGGAATGGTCGGGAGGTTGACCTCGTCGAACGGAACGAGTGTCCCATCGACAAGTCTCGGATGGCGGCTGTCGGGTGGGGGACTCCCGTTCCGTTGCCATTCGTCCATCGCGACCAAGAGCGAGCGGAGAGCCCAGCGGTAGTCGTTCGTGTTACGCATGTACCGTGTGGAGCCCGCCGGTCCCGGCGGAAAGCTCCCAGACCCGTGCTGGGCGCCCGCGATCGTGTACACGCGGACGTTGTCGGACACCTCGAGGTCTTTCGTTCCGTCGATCGATGTGTGGACCATGGCCGCGGCCTTCCACTCGGTCCAGTACTCGTTCGAGGTGTTGGTCAGAAAGAGCTTCGGCGCCGTACCGGTCTCGGCCGCTCGACTGAGGAGGCCGTCGGTCCGTCCGGTGACCGGGTCGGTCTGCATGACGTCCGAGAACGGGAAGTGGGCCGGACCCGAGATTCCGGGCCGGGCGAAACGCTGATTGAAGCTGTTGCGAATCGCCGCAGCCACGTGGGCCATCACCCCGTCGAAAACGATCCTTCCGTCCAGATCTGCGTTGAAGCCGTCGTAGAGGAAGCTGCGTAGGAACCGGCCACTCTGAGAGTTACCGAACGCGTACACATGCTCGATGTCGCCGAGTAGATCGGAGTTGTGGCGAAGGTGAGAGATCGCGTCGCGGACGCCGGCGTGGCCTAGGCCGGCCACGCCCGGATCGCGCGCTAGATAGGTGAACTCGTAGAGGAGACCCGGCTCGAATCCTCCCTCGAGGTAGAGGGAGGTGGGGTCTCTGACCGGCCTGCCGTTCTCGACTCGGCTGAAGCTCCACGACGAGCGCGGAATCAAGCGCGCCTCGTCCAGGTCGCCCTCGCGGACTGTGAGTTGGTGTCGGTCCGAGTCCGGATCCGCAACCGCATAGTGCACACCACCCGCCAGATCATCGAGCGATCGAACATCAGTCGGCTCGGTCGTGCGGAACCAGTAGTAGACCGGCCCCTCGATGGGCCGCCCGGACTCTCTGGCCACCGGGACCTGAACGCGCATGGAGCCGTCACGCGGGGGGAGGTTGGCCTGCCAGCCGATCCAAACGACGGTAAAGCCCCGCTCCATCAGGAAGCCGTCCCCGACATCCTGCTCCGTGGTGGGGTCGGCGGAGGACGTCGCCTCTCGATTGAACTGGCGGACGGCTACCTTGTTGCCACGATTCACCACGTCGAAGAGCATCGCCCGGTTCCCTCGATCCGGGTCCTTCGGTTTCAGGATGTAGAAGTCAGCCGCGAACTCCACGAGCCCGTCGGCGTTTCGTGGAGCATGTCCGATGTCGACGACCGACTGATTCCCACGATCCTCAGGGTCCAGCGCGAAGTGGATCGTCCCGGCCAGCTTCTCGTACCCACCGACGTCTCCGAACGGACGGCCGTCGAGAAGGTCCTCGCGCCGGTCGATATCGACGCTCGTGACCTGCCCCTGGGAGCCCAGTGGGACAAAGGCGAGGAACATGACGAGGAGGCATCTCCCCCTCCAGGACGTCGGTCGTGATGTCGAGCCCATCATGTCAGATCTATCTCCAATTGGACTTCGTTCGGGTTGCCACCGGACCGAGGTAGCCGGGCAGGCGCCCAACTGATCGTGGCGAACGAGTTACGTAGTCGCTTAGTCCGCTTGCGCAGGGGTCGGGATCAGTCGGCCGAACCGCCGTAGAGTATGTCCATGATCTTCCGGTCGTGGTGGTGCCGCACCACGCTGCGGTCGTTGAAGATGATGGTCGCCCCATTCTCCGGAGTGTAGGCGGCCCACGCGGGGATCGCGGAGTGGTTGGGATCCCCCTGCCGTGCGAAGTTGATCCACGCCTGGCTCACCTGGTGCGACATCTCCCTGGCGCGGTCGCCTCCGCCCGTCGCTTGCGGGACCAGCTCGACGTTGGCGAAGACATGCGGGATCTCGGCGCAGTGCCAGGCACCCGCGATGCCGTCGAGGGCCGGCGACTGCCATGCGAACACCCACGAGTAGACCGGCGCTTCGCCGGTTCGCGTCTTGAGGGCGGCGTGATAGAGCACGCCCTGCCGCCGTGTAGGATCAAAGAAGTAGGCGTCCTGCGGCGTCAGCTCGGGATAAGCCTCCGCCCACGCTGCACCAATCGGCCCGGCGTCCTGGCCGAACCGCTCTCTCATCTTCTGTGAAGTTCTCTCGGCTGACCAGTTCGCCTTGTTGTCGGCGAGCAGCTCGCTCGGATCTTCGCGGATGATGGTCTCGTTTTCATTGAGGACGTTACCGATCATCAGCGGGATGTCTCGCGCGTACTTCTCCCATCCCGCCTCGACTGGATCCTCGGGGATCAGGCGGCTGTCGATCGAAGGCCGGAAGCTCGCTTCTGCGGTGAGTCCTTCCTGCTCGACCTGGTCCAGCGCCTGCTGGGCCGCGGCTAGGAGCTCGGCATAGGACACCTCTTCGATTCGCTGGATCGTGCGCTCGTCGAGGCCGAGATTCTGGACCGTGCGCTCGGCGATCCGCAGCGCGAGGTCCTGACCCATGACAGCGGAACCGATCGACGCGCCGCTCTGCACGATCGCCTTGTCGAAGAGCCCGTGCGCCCCCTCGATCCCCATCAGGATGCGGACCTTGCTACCGCCGCCCGACTGTCCGAAGATCGTGACATTGTTGGGATCCCCGCCGAACTGTTCGATGTTGTCCCGGATCCAGCGCAGCGCCACAACGATGTCCGCCATGCCCGTGTTGGCGCTCTCGGCATATCGCTCGCCATAGGCCGAGAGGTTCAGCGTGCCCAGCACGTTCAGCCGGTGGTTCAGGGTAACCACCACCACGTCGCCCTTCTCCGCCAGGTTCCGCCCATCATAGGCGGTCTGTTCAATCGCCGAGCCGTTGGTGAACCCGCCGCCGTGAAGCCAAACCATGACGGGCCGATCGCCATTGCCGTCGATGCCGGGCGTCCAGATGTTCAGGTACTGGCACGCTTCACTCTCGGGCAGATAGCGATGGGGGTTGAATTGCTCGTCGTTGGCGACGCCCTCCATCTCCGGGATCGGGCAGCTCTCGCCGTAGTTGGTGGCAACACGCACCCCCTCCCAGGGCTGGGGCGGCTCGGGTGCCATGAAGCGCGCGGCCTGCGCGTAAGGCACGCCCCGATAGGTCCAGATGCCGCGGTCCTGGAAGCCGAGAAGACTGCCCTCGGCCACTCCGACAACCCCCTCCTCCGCGGTCGCGATGAACGGGTCGCCGCTCTGCGCCGCCACGTCGGACGCACCGAGCGCCAGGAGCACAGCCAGAGATGCAAGAGATGCAATCGTCAACTTGGACATCGTGACTCGGCCCTCTCCATGATGGAACAATGAGCGGCACCCCGGAGGCGCTGGGCGACGCCATTCTCGGGACATGCGATAGCCGCCACTAGCCACCCACATCCACATTCCTGTCATTGGCCAAGGGCCCCATGACAGCCTTCAGCTTGATCGTCAGTGTAGCGACGAGTCCGTCCTCGTCCAGCCCCCTGCCGACCACCTTCACGGAAAAGCAATGGGTCTCGGAGGTAGTCCCATGAGGTACGAAGTAGCTGTGGCGAGCAACCTTGTCCCGGACTTGGCGCTGCAATCTCCAGTCGATCGTGAGGGTGGAAGACGCGGTTCCAACATCGTCGAATAGGATATCTTCCTCGGTGACCGTGACGCTGATGGGGATTTCCCGATCAGCGTCGATGGTACCCGTGAAGATCTCGGTCCAGGTGTCCCAGGTGGAGCCGTGAGAGATACTTCGCGAAAAGGACGTCGGTTTTCCATCGACCACGAAATCGAACCGGAAGTCGTCGCCTATGTCCTCACCAGCATACTCGACCTCGTCGACGTAGATCTGAATCCGGTAGACCATTCTCGGTTTGTTCTCTCAGTCCATCGTCGCTTTGAGCGGGAGAAGGAGCTCGGTGGAATCCCGTGTGACCTTCTCGCAGCGACAGGTCATCCTTCCCTGATCTCGTAGACTCTGATGCTCGCTATGAACGGGTTGCCTTTGGCGATCCTCTCCGCATCATCGAGGCTTTCGGCCTCGATGATGTTGTACCCGGTGATGGACTCCATTCCCCACGGCAGATCCTTGGTCCCAGAACTCGAGATCTCTCGTCCCGCGCCGAACCCACCCTGGTCGACGGCGATGTCTGCGATGGACTCGAACCATTCCCCCCACGCCTGCATGATCTCTCCGGTGGGCTTCTCGAATCCGTAGTGCAGGAGTGCGAACTTCTTCACGTCTCTCTCCTGGGTGAATCGTGCTCGATTCTGACGGGGGTCAACTTGTACTCGGGACAGTCTGCAAGTCGGTCGAGAACCGGGCTCGTCAGCTGGTTCGTGCCCGTCTCGGGGAAGTGGAAGCTGAGGAACGCTTCACCTGGCGTGACGCGCTCGGTGATGTGCACGACGGCCCGGGCTTCCCCGAACGGACTGACCACGCGGGCCCGGTCTCCGCTCGCGAGCCCGGCCTCCGCCGCGTCCAGCGGGTGCACCTCGAGACGATCCGAGCCGCTGAGGATGACGTTGGGGCTTCGACGGGTCATGGAACCACAGTTGTAATGCTCCAGCACTCTGCCCGTGGTCAGCCTCAGCGGATATTCTGCCGCGTGCTCCAGCGCCGGGGACGGCTCGTACGCCACTCGTGCGAAGGTCGCCCGCCCAATCGGGAAACGATCTCGATGGAGGATCGTGGTTCCCGAGTGCCCCGACTCCGGGACCGGCCACTGGAGACCGTGCGCATCCAGCGCCGCGTGAGTCACGCCGGCAAAGGCTGGAGCGACCCGGCCGATCTCAACCATGATCTGCGCTGAGTTCTCGAAGCTCTGTGGCAACCCGGTGGCTCCCATCAGCTCGCAGAGGATCTGCCAATCTGGACGCGCCTCACCCGGAGGCTCGATTGCCTTTCGAATACACTGGATGCGCCGTTCGCCATTCGTGAACGTTCCGTCCTTCTCGAGGAAGCTCGCACCCGGGAGCACGACGTCCGCGCGTGCTGCGGTCTCGCTGAGGAACAGCTCCTGAACCACCAGGAACTCCAGGGAATCGAGAGCCTCCTCCGAGAGCGTCGAGGGGTCGCTGCGGACGATGTCCTCTCCGAGGATGAACAGGGCCTTGAGCGTGCCCCCGACCGCGGCCTCGTACATCCCCGGAATGGTGAGGCCGCCGCTCGTCGGAATCGGATTGCCCCAAATCCCTTCGAATCGCTCCTGCACATCCGAGTCTCGAGGATCGGCATACCCGGTCAACAGATTGGGCTGGCATCCCATATCGGCTGCGCCCTGGACGTTGTTCTGCCCGCGCAGTGGATTCACGCCTACCCCCTCCCGACCGATGGCACCGGCCAGTAGGGCCAGATTACACAGGAGCATCACGGCTTCGCTCCCCTGGTAATGCTCGGTGACACCCAGGCCGTGGACCTGGAGGGGGTTCGTGGCTCCGCCATACATCCGGGCTGCCCGCCGCACGAGGTTCGCGGGCACCCCCGTCAGATGCTCCGCCTTCTCCGGCTTGCAGGCGTCCAAGAAGGCCGCATACGCGTCGAAGTCGGTCGTACGTCGTTCGATGAAGGCTCTGTCGATCCGACCCTCATCCACCATTGCAGCCGCCAGGGAGTTCAGGAGCGGCACGTTCGTCCCGGTGCGCAGTCGCAGGTGAACGTCCGCGAGGCTCGCCAGCTCGGTGCGACGAGGGTCGATGACGATCAACTTCGCCCCACCCAGCACCGCTTGCTTGATTCGCGCACCCGTGACCGGATGTGCCTCCGTGCTGTTGCTCCCGGTGACCAGGATGAGGTCCGCAAGCTCGATGTCGGCCAGCGAATTCGTAGCCGCGCCCGTTCCGAACACCCTGCGCATCCCCTCGGCGGTGGGCGCATGACACACTCGTGCACAACAGTCCACGTTGTTCGTTCCCATACCCGCGCGCATCCACTTCTGTACGAGATAGTTCTCCTCGTTCGTGCACCGGCTCGAGGAGAGCGCACCGATATGGCCGCGTAGGCGAGTGAAGGTCTGAGCCACCAACGAGACCGCTTCGTCCCAGCTCGCGGGCTGCAGCTCTCCGTTCCGACGAACGAGCGGTTGGGTCAGTCGGTCGGGATGTCGGGCGAAGCCATGTGCGTAGCGGCCCTTCACGCACAGGTGCCCCCGATTCACCGGGCTGTCCCGGACTCCGTCGATCTTCTGGACCCGGTCGTCCAGCACATGGACCTCGAGGGCACAGCCGACCCCGCAGTAGCTGCAGGTCGTCCGGACGACCCGATCCGCGGGCTCGGCACCGATGCGGTCGACGTCGTCGATGGCACCGGTAGGGCAGACGGTGATGCACGCGCCACACGCCACACAGTCCGTCTCGGCGAACGTCTGGTCGCCCCAGGTCAGGCGGGTCTCGGCTGCTCTCCCGGCGAAAGCGTAGACGAACTGTCCCTGGATCTCCTCGCACGCCCTGAGACACAAGCGGCAGCGAATGCAAGCATCCAGATCGAGCCGGAGATAGGGGTGGCTGTCGTCCCGACGTCCCTTCTTCCGGTGGGGACTGTAGCGAGAGCCGTCGCACCCCCATTCCCGGAGCGTCTCGGCCAGTTCACCGGCATCGCTTTCCGCCAGCATCATCTCGCCCAGGTCGCGGCGGTAGGTCTGCAGTGCAACCGTGTCCGTCCGAACATCCATCGTCTCTTCGGCGGGTGTCGTACAGGCAGCCCGCAAGCGCCCGTCCACCTCCACCATGCAGGCGCGGCAGTGTCCCCCGCGTCCTACGCCCTCGGAGCTGCAGAAGGCAGGCACCTCGATACCGGCAACCCGACACGAGTCCAGAATGCTACCGAAGAGACCGACTTCATGACCGTCGATCCTCACGAGTCCACTCTCGCGAACAACTCGTCTGGGAAATGCTCGAGGAGGTCCCGGATGGGTCGGGGGACTCCGATGCCGAATCCGCAGAGGCTTCCGGTCTCCAGGGTCTCGAGGATCCGGGAAAGCGAGGCTCGG
>JAHEKL010000145.1:0-848 GCA_024638345.1 Gammaproteobacteria bacterium
TCCCCCCGCCGGAATCAGCTCGACACCGGTCATCCACAGGCGGGTCAGCAGTGCCACACCCACCGCTGCGCCGGCGATCTCCGGTCGTAGGAACGCGATCAAGAAGCCCTCCCGAATACCGAGGCCGGCCGGTGAGAAGACGGCCACGTATCCGAGCAGATACGCGGCCGCGAAGGCACTCACGAGGGCGAGCCATCCGACCGAGAAACCCAGACCGTGTACGAAGAGCACGAATGCCAGACCGTAGATCATCCAGTTGAGCAGATACCACCCCAGCCACCGGAGTCCGAACAGCGGCCCGGCATCCGGAGCCTGGCCCGCGGGAATGCGGCCGATCCTGAGGGCCAGCCGAATACCGCGGCGAAGCACGCCCGGCGTGCTCGCCAGCCCCACGAAGATCGCAAGCGCGACGAGCGCGGCGACTCCTGCTGCGTTGCTCGAGTCCTGGCCGACGAGCACCGGTGCGGCGAGAACCCCGACCGCAGCCAGAGCGAAAGCCTGCCCCAGCACGCCCGAAATCCCGGCCACGGTGCCACTGATCCCGTCTCGTTGGGACAGAACGGCCAGACCCGCGATCTGCCAGAGCTTTCCAGGAAGGTAGCGTCCCAGATTGGCGGAAAAAACGATTCGCATGGCACCCAGCAAGCCCGGCCCTCGCCCCCCGATCTCCCGGGTCATGCGTCCCCAAAGCCACGCGGACACGATCAGACCCCCCAGGAGGACCACGACCGACGCGGACAAGAGAGATCCGGATGGATCCGGGACGGCGGGGCCGATCGACAGGGCGTCCTCCATCGTCACCCCGACCCGGTCCACGATCAGCCAGGTGACCGCTACGGTCAGGACGA
>JAHEKL010000145.1:858-7038 GCA_024638345.1 Gammaproteobacteria bacterium
CACACCCTGGAGCCGTCTCTGATGCCTCCCGTCCCGGGCCGGCCCTCGAGGGACATGGCCTACTCCCTTCCCGCTGGGGAGTCCGGGGGCGGAGCTCCTCTGCGTGCGAACCCGATCCCGGCGACTAACGCCAGGAACAGGGCCGAGAGGATGCTCGCGACCAAGCTGGCCGAAAGAAGGGATGACGAGTATCGGAGCTCCACTCGGTGACTCCCTTCCGGGATCGGGACCGCTCGCAGAGTGTGATCGGCTCGGAGCACTTCGGACTGGGCTCCGTCGACCCAGGCTTTCCAAGCGGGAAACCAGTTGTCTGCAATGACGAGGAGGGCCGGAGCCGCCGCGTTTACGTCGAGAAGAAGCCGATCGGGCTCACGCTCGATCCACTCCACCGTTCCCTCCACCGCCCCACCCCCGAGCTCCAGGGGGGGCGGTTCGGTCAGAACGGTCTGTACCGCCGGGTCATAGGCTCCCTCGTCCAGGATCACATCCATCACCTGGTCCTCTGCGACGACGATCGCTTCCCCGACGAGACGGGCCCGCGGAAGCCCAGGAAACGAATAGACGGTGCTGAAGGTGCTTCCGTCCGAGAATTCGAGCCTGCTGACCGGGGTCAGAGCCTCCGAGTTCGTGTACTGCTCGAGCGGGCCGTACTCCACGTCCGGCCAGATCAAGTAGCGGATGTTCAGCATCCTGGGGATGTTCGCGTGGAAGGGTGGGGTCAGATGCGTAGGGAGACCGCTGCCGGCCATGCCGATCAACTGGCGGTAGCGGGCGAGGTCGTTCGGATGGTGTCCACCGGCCAGCTCCAGCCCGTGCATTCCCGGAGTGACATCCTGACCACCCCGGGTGAGCGAAAGGACACGAAACGGCTCCTCGCTCGCAGCCCGCTCCGCGAGGAACTGGAGGTTCCCGTTCGGTTGGGCGAAGGACTCGAACTCGACCGTCTGGATGAACGGCTGGTCGACACGCCATTCATCGACGACGATCAATAGTCCGATCAGCGCGAGACCACCGGCTGCGTTCAGAAATCCCCGACCCATCGCCCACCAGGTCGCACAGGTAACGGCCGCGAGCACGGTGGCCACGAGGAACCCGCGGGTCATGTGCGGCTCGGCGGCTTCGAGCGCCTGCGCGCCCGCCTCGGTCAGATCGGGAGAGAAGAAAGTCAGCCACAACCCGGTGAGTGCGCCGGTCTGCGCAAGGACCCATCCCAGCAGGAGCAAGCCCGTAGGGAGGCCCAGCGCCCGAACGATCGCGCTCCCCTTCCCCTCCGAGACGAGCACCAAACCCCGGTCGAACCCCAAGGCCACCAGGGTGGCCAGTGAAAAACCGGTCAGGAAGATGGCCATGGATGGCGCACGAAAGAGAGAGATGCCGGGAAGCACCTCGTAGAACAGTCTCCATACGGGGGTGTGTGCCCCCATTGCGAAGAGGAACGCCGTCGCTCCGAGCGCGACGAAGAACCATCGGAGCCCGCTCCGCGGCGCTCCCATGAACGAGAGGGTCGCCAGGAGAAGCGCGACCAGTCCCAGGTATTCGTGGTTGGTCTTGAATGCGTTACGGCCCCAATAAGTGCCGCTGGTCCACTCCGCACCCCCGCCGCTGTTGCCGACGAACTCGGGGACGACCAGGGAGACCGCCTCCTCGGGATGCAGAGACCAGGACGAGGAATAGGCGACGCCCAACTCCTCGCCCGACTCGGTGGTGGTCATCGTGCGGCGGGAGTGCTCGGTGACGTAGGCGACGGCCGGAATCAGCTGGACGCCCGCAGCTCCGGCACCGGCCAAGCTGAAGACCAGGAAGATGGCGAATCGACGCGCCGCCCAAGACCGTCCGTCCCCGGCCCGGGCCAGTTGCACGCAGCGAAACCCCGCGTACACCCCCACCGCCCCGAACAGGAAATAGGCCATCTGGAAATGCGTGGTTAGGATCACCAGCATGACGACGGCGCCCAGGGCAGCCCCGGACGCGAAGTCTCTTCGGGAGACCATCCACTCGGTCGCAGCGAAGAGCAGGGGCGTGAGCGCGGTGACGAAGAGCTTCCCGTCGTGCCCCGGCAGCACGAGGCTCACGAGATACGGCGCCAGGAGATACGCCAGACCCGCTAGGAGCGCGCCTTCCCGGGAACCACCGATCATACGGATCCAGGCGTACATGAACGACCCGGCCAGAAAGACGTGCAGGATCAACTTCCATCCCAGCGCGCGATAGGTCTCGGTCACGAACAGTAGAAGAAGCGACGGAGGATAGAGGGAATCGCCGCCGGCGAGGGATTCCAGAAAGGGAGTGCCACCCAGTATCTGCGGGTTCCAAAGTGGAAAGCCAGTGGTGCGAAGGGCATCGGCGAAGAACGCCCTCGCGACGTAGCCGAGCGAGAACGTGTCCTGCCCCACGAGCATCAGGTCCGAGAAGATGAACTCCCGGAACAAGAGGACAGTGATTCCCGCGAAGAGCGCGTGGGGAACCCACGCCGGAAGCGCCTCCCGAGCCGAGGCGTCGGAGGGTGAGCCCGCCGACCTGCGGCCCGACCCCGGACCGCCCACCGCGTCGGCCCTCTTCCCTGCCGCCTTGGATCTCCTGCCCGCCCGGCTCAATGGTCCCCCGCGATCGAAGGCCGAGGGTCCCGTCCTTCGAGGAGCGCCCCGTAGATCTCGAGGTGGCGCTCCACGAGCCGGTCGTTGCTCCAACGCTCCACGACCCGTTCCCTCGCCCGGCGCCCCGTCTCCGCAAGGTGATCGCTCTCGAGCAGACGGATCACAGAGGTCGCGAGCGCCTCCGGATCGCCTGGCGGAACGAGATCTCCGACCTCCGCATCCACGATTTCGGGCAGTCCGCCGACGGCGCTCGCCACTACCGGCCGGCCGCACGACATCGCCTCGAGCGCGGCCACGGACGTCGCTTCCATCAACGAAGGGAAGATCGCGATCTCTCCCCTCGAGAGCAGCGCCGGCATTTCCTCGTGCGGTCGTGACCCCAGGAACTCGACGGCGGGACCCACCCCCAGCTCCCTGGCCAGCGTCTCGAGTCGAGGGCGCTCCGGACCGTCGCCGATGACCAGGACCCTCAGGTTGGGCACCCGCGAACGGATGAGAGGGACCGCGCGAACCAGATACTCGACCCCGTTCTTCTCGAACAGGCGCCGCGGCACGAGGACGGTGCGCGTGGTTCGCGCTTCCGGGTCATCCGCCTCGAGAGGCCGAAACGCATCGGTGTCCACACCGTTGGTGAGGGCTTCGACGTACCGACCGTTTCCGAGGCGCGACGCGACCTCGGCGATCTCGCGGGAGGCGGCCAGCACATGATCGGGCCAGCGCACGAGCGCGCCGAGCACGGGCGCCCAGATACGGCGACGCGCCCGCCTCAGGAAGTGAGAGGTGTGAAACGAAGCGACCAACGGCCGCTTCCGGCCCCACGTGGCGAATCGGGCGGGCGGAACCGACGCGAAGGACTGGGCATGTACCACCTGAGCCCACGCGGCCCAGCGTCGGGCCAGGGGAGCGGAGGCGATCGCGTAGCCGAACCAACCCGCCGGAGATCGCGAGGGCAGCCAGCGTCTCCTGACCCGCACACCCTCGATCTCCTCCTCGCTCGCGGAGCCGACAACCGATCTCGACGTCACGACGCGGACCTCGACCCCACGGCGGACGAGGCCCGTCGCGAGGCCCACGATGTGGCTCTCGAGCCCTCCGACCTCCGGCGAATAGTAGACGCAGTGTATCAGCACCCTCACGCCTACGGCTCCTCGCTCTGCGCCTTCAGAAACGCCTCCACGTGCTGAGCGATCCGCTCGCCCGCCCGCCCGTCTCCGTAGGGATTGGCGACGCGCCGGTCCTCGCGCCGGGTCGGGCTCTCTCGGAGGATCGCCCGGGCCTCTTCGACGATCCGCTCTGGATCGGTTCCAACCAACCGCGCGACTCCCGCCTCGATGCCCTCGGGGCGCTCCGTCACCTCGCGCAGCACGAGAACGGGGGTTCCAAAGGTCGGAGCTTCCTCCTGAATGCCTCCGGAATCGGTCAGAATGAGGGTGGCGGCTCGCATCGCCGCGACCAAGGACGGGTAATCGAGCGGCTCCAGCAAGTGCACCCGAGGATGATCGCCGAGGATTCGGGTCGCGGGACCATGGACCTCCGGGTTCGGATGGACCGGATAGACGATCTCGAGCGACTCATCGCGGTCCGCCAATTCGAGGACGGCCTCGAATATCCGCTCCAGCGGACGGCCGAACGACTCGCGTCGATGAGCGGTGAGGAGCGCGAAAGGAGGCGCACCGGGCCGGATGAGTCGCTGAAGCAGCGGAGACTCTGGAGCCGTCTCTCGATCGGCCACGGACAGGAGGGCATCGACGACGGTGTTGCCGGTGACGTGGATCCGGTCGTCTGGGATTCCCTCTCTCCGCAGGGACTCCCGCGCACCCTCGGTCGGCGCGAAGTGAAGATCGGCGAGAACGGCGCTCAGACGTCGAAATCCCTCCTCTGGGAATGGCCGATGAAGGTCTCCGGTCCGAAGCCCCGCTTCTACGTGAGCGGAGGGAATCTTCTGAAAGTAGGCAGCCAGCGTGCCGAAGAAGACCGACGCGGTATCGCCTTGAACGAGAACGAGCGCTGGCCGCCAGTCCTCCAAGATGCGGCCGATCCCGAGGAGGCACTCCCTTCCCACGTCGGTGAGTGACTGTCCCTCCCGCATGATGCCGAGATCCCAATGCGGCCGAAGCCCGAAGGTGCGAAGTGCCTCGTCGACGAGCTCGTCGTGCTGGCCGGTCAGCGCCAGCCGGGTCTGGATCCGTTCTCGGCGCTGGTGCAGCGCCTCCAGGACAGGCGCCATCTTGATGGCCTCCGGACGTGTCCCGACGATCGCGAGGACGCGGACGTCGGACCCTTCGCTCGTCATCGCCGAGCGCGGCGACCGAGCGCGTCGACGTCCTCCCTCAGCTCGGCGACCATCTCGGCGAGAAGCCCGAATCCGAAGATCGTGAATCCGACGGTCTCGAGGAGCACCACGAGGTCCAGCAGTGGACGGAATCCGAAGCCGTGCACGAGGCGAAGATAGATCGAGGCGAGCCCGACGATGAGACCCAGAACGATCAGCAGCGCGCCGAACGTTCCGAACAGGAGGAGCGGCTTGCGGGAGAACAGCGTGAGAAACCAGACCGAGAGGAGATCCACGATCCCCCCCAAGACCCTCCAGGGACCGGAGTACTTGCTCACGCCTGCCCGCCGCGGGTAGAGCGTGATGTCGATCTCGGTCACCGAGTATCCCTTCGCATACGCCAGAACGACGAAGAAACGATGCCAGTCGTGCCGTAGACGCACGTCGTCCAGAACCTCGGCTCGAAACGCCTTCATCGAGTTGAGATCCGATGCGGGAACCCGGAACATGCGGCGGGAGAGCCGATTGTAGACGGAGGATACGACCTGCTTGTCATACTCCCCCACCTTTCTTCCACAGACGATGTCCCATCCCTCCGCGATCTTGTCCAGGAATCGCGGGATCTCGTCGGGGGCATGCTGCAGATCCGCGTCGAAGATCACCAGGACGGAGCGGTCCGTGCTTCGGGCCGCGGTCAAGATCGCCTCGGTCTTCCCCAGATTCACGGCGTGGGTCAGTACCCTCAGGTTGGGCCACTCCCGCGCTTCCTCCTGCGCGATCCTACCCGTGCTGTCTCTGGATCCGTCGTCTACGAAAAGGACCTCACCCTCGAGCCCGTGACGCTGGAACGTCTCCCGGATCTCACGGATCAGATCGTGGATCACGGGGGCTTCGTCGTAGGCGGGGATGACCACGGCGAAGTCCCTCCGATGGTCGGCCGGAAGTGCGAGTTCGGACGCCGGCTGGCGCTCGTTAGACACGCTTCCGCATCCGGGCCGGGAGGATCCCCAGCTGGTCCCGGTACTTGGCCACGGTGCGGCGGGCGATCTGGACCCCGTCCACGTCCAAGAGCTCCACGATCTTCTGATCGGTCAGGGGCTTCTTGGAGTTCTCCTGACTCACGAGCGTACGGATCTTGTCGCGCACGCCACGGGCCGAGATGTCCTCCCCGGAGGCGGTCGACAGACCACTGGAGAAGAAGAACTTGAGGGGATACACGCCCCGGGGGGTCTGCGCGAATTTCTCGTTCGTGACCCGTGAGACCGTGGACTCGTGCATTTCGATGTGGTCCGCCACCTCGCGCAGGGTGAGCGG
>JAHEKL010000146.1 GCA_024638345.1 Gammaproteobacteria bacterium
GGTCGCCGGCATGACGAATTTGAGGTTCAGCGGGCCGGCGCGCTGTTTCGACAGCGAGGAGGAGGCCTTCGAGGCCGTGCAGAGCAGCATTTCCTTGCCTCGTCTCTGGGCCCCGAGCATTCTTACTTGGGTGTCGGATGGGGAATTTGCCACTCAAGGAGTCTATGAGCGACTTCGTTCAGAGGCTGAAAGAACGGAAGCTGGTCCAGTGGTCGCTGGCCTACCTGGCCGGGGGATGGCTGGTGCTTCAGGTGTTGGATGTCACCGCAGAGCCGTGGGGTCTCTCGAATGGCCTGATCCGTACCATTCAGGCTGCCCTGGTGTTCGGTTTCTTCGTTACACTCGTCCTAGCGTGGTACCACGGTGAGCGGGGGCAGCAAGGAGTCAGCCGTTCCGAACTCATGATGTTGGGTGGCCTATTGGCGGTGAGCGCCGTCATTCTGATGGTCTATCAGAGGGCCGACGCCGGTCGATCGGGGCTCTCCGGGGATGGAGACCCGCCGCTCGTGGAGGCCGCCGGTGCGGCTTTCGGCCCGGCGGTGGCCGTGCTGCCCTTTGTCAACAACAGCCCCGACGAAGAGAACGCCTTCTTTGCGGCTGGGATCCAGGAAGACATCCTGACCCAGCTGTCTAAGATCCGTGATCTGACGGTGCTCTCGCGCACCTCGGTGATGCGTTATCAGGACGACTCCGATCGAAATCTGAGGGAAATCGGAGAAGAGCTCGGCGCCACCGCGATCCTGGAGGGATCGGTGAGGCGGGATGCCGATCGAATCCGGGTCACCGCTCAGCTCAATGATGCCCAGGCGGACGAATCCATGTGGGCCGAGACCTATGATCGCCAGCTGGAGGATGTATTCGCGGTCCAAAGCGAGATTGCGCGCGAGGTGGCGGACGCGCTCCAGGCTACGCTTTCGCCGACGGAGATGGATCGGATTTCGTCCGCCCCCACGGGAAGCCTCCCCGCATACGACCTGTACCTGCGAGGTCGCGAGGCGTACCTCAGGCAGAACCCGTCCGACAACGAGGAGGCGATTCGACTCTACAAGCAGGCCCTGGCGCTCGACTCCGAGTACGCGCTCGCCCTAGCGGGTCTGTCACGCGCCTACGCCAACCGCCCGTATCGTTTCGGCGGCGACCCGGCATGGGCCGACTCGGCTTTGGTCTTGGCGGACCGGGCTCTGGAGATCGATCCTCGTGAGGGCACCGCTCACAACGCTCGCGGCTACGTCTTTGGGACGCGGGGATGGAGGCAGGAGGCCTATGAGGAGTACCTTCGAGCCTGGGAGCTCGACCCGAACGACAACACGGCGATGAACAACTTGGCCGCATCTCATCGAGCCCGAGGGCAGCTGGATCAAGCGCTCATCTGGTGGGAGCGGGCTCTCCACATCGACCCCTTCAACCCGCTGTACCCGGATCGCATGGCCTTCATCCACGCTGCGATCGGTGATACCGTGCAGGCGGTCCGGCTGAAGCGGGAGTCACTGGCCTCGCTGAACCCGGGGGGCTCGAACGCGCGCGCGATCGAAGCGAGTGTCGCAGTGCTCGAGGGCGATCTCAGCCGTGCGCGCGAAATCTGGGAGGAGCTATTGGAGCTCGAACCGAGTTCGCCGAGCTTCCGCGAAGAAGTCGCGGAGGCTGCATTCAAGGCGGGCGACTTCGATGCCGTGATTGTACACCTCGAGGGCACGAGCTCCGACTCGTCCCTGCTCTTCGAGGAGATCGGAGGAAATGCCAGCCAGCCCAGAACGATGTTGCTTTACGGAGTCTCGATGATAGAAGTCGGTCGGGAGCCCGAAGGCAGGGACTTCCTGACCTCGCTCATCGCCCTTAGGATGCGGCAGATCGCTGCGGGCAACGAGGATCCACCGCCGTGGCTGGATCTCGCCACCGCGCAGGCGGCCCTGGGCCAGATCGACGAGGCGCTGGAGTCCTTTGCGCAGGCGCAGCAGATTGGGGGTGCGTTCGTGGCCGGACTCCTGGGACCGGAGGACGGCTGGGGCACAGCGCTCGAGCTGACGTCGCTACGCTCCGATCCACGCTTTCAGGATCTCATGGGGCGGCTGGAAGGGGACGTGGCAGATGCACGGGCCCTCATTCAGGCGGATTCTCGACCTGCGGCCCAACTCTGATTCGCAGAAACCTGTCCGGCTAGAGTACCTCCTCGCGCACTTCCTGCAGCCCATCGCGAGTCCGTAGCGAAGTTGGGCTCCGGCGGTGCTTGCTCTCGGTCGAGAGCCCTTCCTTCGCCATCCCGACCAATCCCGCCACCTGGGCGAGGGCAACCAGGACGGCGAGCGGTAGTCCTTTCCAGAGTGGCTTCCCTCGAATCGGGAAGGCGAGCATCCGCGCGTAGAAACCCAGCGGCTCGGGGAACGGCTTTCCGTGCCCCCGTTCTTCTCGCCGTCGCGCCAGAGTGATCGCACCTCTCCCGTATGTGTGATGCTGCCGAATGAATCGCGGAAAGGTCAGGTCGTGGAAATGCTCGACGACGGCGCCCTCGACGACTCGAAGCGGTCCGATTTCAGCAGCCCAGCGCTCCGAAAGATCTCGGTCCTCACCGGCGCTGAAGCGGAAGCTCTCATCGAACCCTCCGATGTCCAGGAACGAGGTACGTCGGACTCCGACGTTGTTCGTCGTGAAGAACGGCCGGAGCGCGCGGGTTCTGGGGAAGTACTCGTAGAGAAAGCTGACGAGATCCTGGCTGGCCTGCGCGTACAGGTTTGAGGAAAGTCCGTTGACGACCCTTCCCCCGACCATCGCTTTCGGCTCTCGTACGATGGTCTCGACAAGGGCGCTGATCCAAGGACTACGGGGTCTGCAGTCGTCATCGGTGAATGCCAGGATATCTCCACGAGCCTCGCGTGCACCGAGGTTTCTCGCGGCCGCCGGCCCCTGGTTCGGCTGGCGCAGAAGGCGCGTGTATCCAGGGAAGGCACCTCGGGGTAGGCCCTCCTCAAGATCCGTCGATCCACCGTCGTCGACGACGACGACCTCGAATCGATCCTTCGGATACGTCTGGGTGGCGAGACCCTCGAGGCACCGGGTTAGGGCTTTCGTCCGATTGAACGTGGGGATGACCACGGATACGAACGGCACAGATTGGACCCTACCGCTCGACCTGACTTCCGCGGAGCGGGACATCATGGAAGCGCCGCGTGCCGCTCGCCCACGAGCTCGGCCATCGCGTCCCCGAGAGAAACCTGGTGGTAGTTGCCGAACAGCTCGAGAGAGTGCTCGATCGCGTAAGCCCTGGGCCGCAACTGATAGTCCAGCGAAGCCAGACGACGGGATCCGATCAGCCCGGGAACCCCTCTCAGAGCAAGCCGCGCAGGCAGTCCGAGCCATGGGGTGTAGCGCACCGATACACCGGCGGCCGTCGCCATCTCATCCAACCACTCCCTCAAGGAGCTTCGCGCTCCTGATACCAGCACTGTCTCCGAGGAAGTCCTGCCTCCCCGACCACTCGCATCCAGCGCGCGTGCGGCGTCCTCTACGTGTATCGTCTGATGGATCTGACGGCCGTCTCCCACAACTCGGAAGCCTCCCGCGGTCACCTTGGCGAGCAGGGGGCGTAGCGGGATGCTTCCCGGACCATAGACGCCGCTCAGACGAACGATGGTGACGCAGACTCCCACCCGGGCTCCAGTGGACAGCGACAGACGCTCGCCTGTGAGTCGTGCCCGAGCATACTCCGATTGCGGCTTCAGGGGGGATGATTCGGTGACTTCACCCCACGGACGTCCGTAGACACTGGTCGAGCTCGCGAGCACGAACTTGCTCGCACCTACCTCGGCCGCCGCTTCGAGCAGCGCCCGGCATGCTTCGGTGATTACCAGGAAGCCCCTGCTCCCGGGGGCGGATCCACGTGACTTGCCCGGGAGCCTGCGCGGGGCTGCCAGATGGACGACAACGTCGCACCCTCGGATCGCGCGGCGGATCGCCGCAACGTCCAAGAGGTCGGTCGGACAGATCCGGACGCCGGTCAGATCTGTCGTGGAAGACGAGCTTCCCGGCCGCGTGAGGGCGACGACCTCGTCCCCGCGGTCACAGACCAGACGACAGAGCTTCGGTCCGATGAAGCCTGTGGTTCCCGTGATCGCCCAGCGGCTCAAGCAAGCCTCGTCGGAAGCAGTTTCAAAAGATCCCGCACCCAGTCGATTCGCGGCTCGACAAGGTCAGCGGGCGTCGAACGTCGCAGCATCATCGAGGAGCGAGACGAACTCCGCAATCTCGGTCCGCATGGATTTCCCTCCCAGCCGCTCCCGAATCAGGAACTCGTCATCTTCGACGAATGGAAAGTCGGTTCTCGGGCCCAGCACGTAGGAAACGGCCTCGCCGAAGGCGTGAACCAGAGCGTACAGCCAAACAACCAGGCTCACCCAGGGCTCCCGGCTGGCGGCGCTTCCATCCATCGGCAGCTGGCGCCGTATGTGTACGGCGATGGGGAGGCTGAGGAGAGGGAAAGCGATCGCATACGTCCATCGCTTCAGCACGGGCCAGCCCGTGGATCGTGTGCCCGCGTACCTTCGTCCCCCGGCATAGCCGAGACCCGCGAGTAGATTCCACGTGGCTTCGTTGATGTGCCACTTCGTCGTCCCCGGGTCGAAGTAGAGCTCACCCCCTCTATCCAGGATTGCTTTCTGCAGACGTCGTTCGTCCTCGAGAAGCCATTCCAGGTCGTCCCCGAACTCGAGGAGCAGACCGCGGCGGTAGGAGGTGTTGTGCAGGGGCAGCTCCTCTCGTGTCTCGGCAGGCGCACGCGGATCGAACGCGCCGTATCCGGCGGCATGAAGGGCCAGGCTCACGGATGAGCCCGGATTAGCGTTCTCCACGGATGGACCCACCGCGGCCCATGAGGACTGATGGGCGTTGAGCGTCCGCTCGGCCCATTCGCGCTCTGGGAAGCAGTGATTCTCGGATAAGGCGACTATCGGCGCTCGGGCCGCCCGAACACCGGCCGCCGCGGCCAGACCGCGGTTGTGGATTTGCCCCACGGGCACGACCTGGACCGCTGCGAAGGGCGCGGATTCCTCCTCCGGAATCGCCCCAGCGATTCGATCTGGCGCCACTACGACGAGCTCGACCGCGCGGGCGACAGTCTGGCGACGTAGAGCCGCCACGATCGGCCGAAGGGTCTGGTAGTGATCTCGGGTGACCACGACGACGCTGATCGCCGGCGGGACGATGTCCTTCTTCATTCGGCACCTCCGTCGTCGAAGTAGGCAAGTCCGATGCCGGATCGTCCACTTCCGAGCCCTGGGGGTCAGGAACCAGCCGCCGAGGACTCCAACGCGTCCGAATAGAGGTCGAGCAGACGATCCGTGATCGGCCCGATCGCGTAGACTTCGCGTGCCCGTTCGCGACCCAGGTCACCCATCTGCTCGACTCGCTCGCGGTTCTCGAGCAATTCCTGGATCGCCGTGGCCAACGAAGAAGGGTCTCCCTCCGGGACGAGGATCCCGGTACGCTCGTGTTGAACGATCTCCGGTTGTGCCCCGATCGAGCTGGCGACCACGGCGGTACCTCGTGCCATCGCTTCCACGGTGACCAAGCCGAAGGGCTCTGCCCAGATGGAGGGTACGACCTGGATCCAGGCCGTTCGAAGCTCCCGATCCACATCGTCGTGGGGGACGCGTCCCTTGAATCGCACTCGCTCGGTGAGCCCGAGTTCACCTGCGAGCTTCGCGAGGCCGGGTCTCTCAGGCCCCTCCCCAAGAATGACGAGTTGCGCTTCGCCAGCGGCTCCCTTGAGCCGCGCCATTGCCCGGATCAGAACGTCGACACCTTTCTCCGGTACGAGGCGGCCGGCATACCCGATCCTAGGCGTCCGGTCCAGGCTGCGGGTGACGGCGGGTATCCTTACGGGATGAGGAATCACCACGTTGCAACTGATGCCGTGACGCAACAGTTGTCTCGCAAAGGACCTGCTTGGAGAAATCACCCGGTCGACCGCGCTCCGCCAGCGGCCGAGGAGGGACAGCTGGACCAGACGGGGGGCGAGCCCACCCACGCTGAAGCATCCCTCTCGCAGACACGCTCGGCCGACTCTCTCCTCGCACTGCTTCCCGCTCGTTAGGAGGCGGGTGCCTTTCGGGCATATGGGACGAAACTCGTGTGGGGTCCAAATCACGCATCGGCGGCGTACCAGTGGAAGAATCAGCGGAGAGACCTGAGTCAGGAACATGTGCAAGTGAACGATGTCGGGGTCGAAGCGCTGGAGTGCCCGTCGGGCGGCCAAGACGAGTGATGGGTTCGCCGTCTCGCGGAGGGCACGCATGCGTCCAGTGGAACCGCGAAACACGTATTCGGGACGAGGTTCTGGGTTCCGCCCGTCGGCATCGGATGCGAGGACTCTCGCGTCGATGTCACGTTCGACCAACGCACGTCTCAGGTCCTGCACGACGATCTCCGCTCCCCCACGAGACCCTGCGTAGTCGTGCACGATCAGGACGCGCTTCGGCGTCCGAGAGGTCACGGTCGTTCGCCTCCGGGAGCGTGGCTGTGATGAATGGGCATCGGGCCGCCACCTTGCCGGGCCGATGCCAGCGCGGCCTCGACCACCGCCACGGAGGCGATCCCGTCGTAGAAGTTCGGAGTGAACGGAGCCCCCCTACGGACGGCCCGGCCGAAGGCATCCACACTGGCCGAAAAGGAGGGTTCGCGCCCAGGTGAGTGGAGTAGCCTCGCAGGATGAAGCTCCTGGAGCGCTCGGAGCCCCCGGACGAGCCGAGCTCCCCGTCCGGGGCGCCGCTCTACCGCTCGGGGGCGCGCGCCCAGCAAGTCCACCTGGAGGGCGCCTTCGGATCCGAGCAGCACGAGTCGATTCACCTGGACACCTGCGACATATGACGCCGAGAGCTGGATGGAAACGCCGCCTGGGGTGCGGCCCTCCAGGACCGCGAAGTCCTGTGCCGTCCGGATCGAGCGAAGAGAGCACCGGACCTCCACGACCGGGGCCCCCGCCAGGAGATGAGCCAGGTCCACATGGTGGCTGATGAGGTCCAGTAGCACGCCTCCCC
>JAHEKL010000147.1 GCA_024638345.1 Gammaproteobacteria bacterium
GAGCATCGGCTTGGGAATTTCCGGCGATCTCCTCTTGCGAGGCGTCGGAGGTCCCGGTGTCAATGTCTTCCTCCTCTTTGCAGGTCTCGGTCTGGCGACCGTGTGCGTGTCGAGGGCCGCGAGGGTGGAGATCAGCCTCGAGGGAAAGATGTGGATCGGATTCGGTGTCCTGTGCGCGGCGGGTGTCGTGTTGCGCGGATCGCCCACGCTCCGCCTGCTCGCCTTCCTCTGCGCAGCCGCCGCCTTCGCGGTGCCTGCCCTCCACGCCGGCGCCGCCTGGGTGACCCGGACGGGTGTCCTACAGCTCCTGGAATCGCTGGTCGCCGCTCCTCTCTTCGGCCTGGTGGGCAGCGTTCGGCTGTTGCCCGGAGCCGGTTGGCGAGCGCCCACCCCGACGTCAGCGGAGGTGAGTCGGGGCGGGCGTCTGACGCGGCTCGCGCTCAAGGGGATCCTACTGGCCGCCCCGCCTCTCGTGGTCTTCGGGGCGCTCTTCGTATCCGCGGACGCCATCTTCGCAGACCTCGTCAGCGAGGTCTTCCGCGTCGATCTGGAGGCCCTGATCTCGCACGGGATGATCATCGCACTTCTGTCCTGGCTGGCCTGCGGATACATGGCCGGATTCGTGACCGGCACCCGGATCGACTCCCTCGGGACCGTGGGGCTTTCTCGCCCCACCCTGGGAATCGTCGAAGTCGGTACGGCGCTGGCCCTGGTGGACCTTCTGTTCGTGAGCTTCGTGGCTGTGCAATTCCGATATCTGTTCGGGGGTTCCGAGCTCGTGGGAGTGACCCCGGGATTGACCTACGCGGCCTATGCCAGGGAGGGGTTCTTCCAGTTGGTCGCAGCCTCCGCCCTGGTGGTACCCTGGCTGCTCGGCGCCGACTGGCTTCTGCGAGACGCCGATCGAGGAGCGCGGTTCGCCTACGTGTCCTTCGCGGGTCTGCAACTGTTGCTACTGCTGGCGATCGTCGTCTCCGCTCTCCAGCGCATGCGTGTCTACCAAGACGTGTATGGGATGACCGAGCTCCGTCTGTTCGCCACGGCGTTCCTGGCCTGGGTATCGATCCTCGTGCTGTGGTTCGCCGCCACGGTGCTCAGGGCTCGACGAACCCGTTTCGTGTTCGGGACGCTCGTGGGCGGCTTCGGGTTGGTCGCTTCGCTTCATCTTCTCAATCCCGACGCGCTCGTCGCGCGGACCAATCTCGACCGAGCCGGTGCCGGCGCGGCTACGGGGGAAGTCGTAGGCCCGGCACTGGATGTGTCCTACCTCACCTCGCTCGGCAGTGACGCTGCTCCGATTCTCCTGGAGGCATTGGACGATTCGAGCGGATTCGATCTGAGCACATCCGAAAGGTGCCGCATCGCCCGTCGTCTCCTGCGAGCGTGGGGACCGTCCGTGCCAACGGATTGGAGAAGCTGGAACTGGTCGGTCCACAGGGCCCGCGAGATGGTTCGTGCGGAAGCCCCCAGCCTTCGCCGGCTCGCGCCGAGCCGGATGAGATGCGGCTGAACGGAGCCCGGCTCACTTCAGTGAGCGGGTCGGACACTTTCGGGTCCGGCCACACGGGGCCCTCACATGCCCCGAGCCGTCCCTCCTCGCCGCGGATCGGCTACGCCGATCCATCTTCCGTCGGGCGTGGAGGCGATCGCCTGCACATCCCCCCAGACCTCCTTGTCCTCTTGGACGGTGTGCCCGAGACCGCTGAGGCGCTCGGTCACACCCGAAGGTAGACCTCCGGGCTCGGATTCGATGCGGTCGGGAAGGTGCTGATGGTGCACGCGCGGTGCCTCCACGGCCTCGGCCAGCGTCATCCCATGATCGATCACGTTGGAGATCACCTGGAACACGGTGGTGATGATCGTGGGGCCGCCAGGCGTTCCGAGCACCATACACAGCTCGCCTCGCGGATCCAGCACGATCGTCGGCGTCATCGCCGATAGCATTCTCTTCCCTGGCTCGATGGCGTTCGCTTCACCCTGGACCAGGCCGAAGTAGTTGGGCTTGCCCGGCACGACGCTGAAGTCGTCCATCTCGTTGTTCAGCAGGAAACCCCCACCCTCGACGACCAACTTGCTCCCGTACCAGGTATTGAGCGTGGTCGTCAGGGAGGCCGCGCCGCCCCCGGGGTCGACGATCGAGACGTGGGTGGTGTCCGTCCCTTCCGAGCGGAGGACTCCGCCTCCTCGCGGGGCCCGTGAAGGATCGGAGAGGTCGGGCGTCTCCGGCCCGAAGCTGGCTGCATGTATCGCATCAGAGGGTGTCGCTCCGGCCCGAGTGATGGTTCTTGCGCGGTCCCTTCCGTACGCCTTGGACACCAACTCCAGAATGGGAACGTCCACGAAGTCGGGATCGGCCAGGTGATGGTTCCGATCGACGAAGGCGCGCCGCCACGCCTCCGCCAGCAGGTGGACATGCTCCGGACCGTGCCACGGAAGACCACCCAACTTCACTGCATCCAGGATGCTGGCCGTTCCCGCGAGAGTCGTCCCCCCGGATGAGGACGGGGGCATGGAGAGGATCTCGTACCCTCGGTAGTCGAATCGCACGGGCTCGCGCCAAGCGGTCTCGTAGCCGGACAGGTCTCGGTGTCCCAGAATCCCCTTCCCTCGCTCCATTTCGCGCACGATCAGGTCCGCCGTTTGCCCTCTGTAGAATCCGTCGGCTCCGTGGTCACGGATACGGGCGAGCGTGCGGGCGAGATCCGGCTGACGGAAGGTGTCGCCGACCGCCGCTGGCACTGGTAGGCCTTGCTCCTTCCGGGGTAGGAACACCGCTGCCGACTGGGGGAAACGCCGCAGTCCCTCCACGATATGTGGTGGAAAGGAGGCCGCGAAGCGCTCTTCAACGACGAACCCGTCGGCCAGGTCGATCGCCGGCTCGACCAGGTCGCTCCAAGGCCGCGAGCCCAAACGTCGATGCGCTTCCCAGAGGCCTGCGACCGCACCGGGGACCGCCGCGCTCAGATGCCCGAGAACAGACCGTTCGCCCACCTCCCCGCCCTCGACGAACATGCTACGTGTCGCGCGGCCGGGGGCCTTGGAGCGGGCGTCGAGGGACGAAACGGATCCGTCGGCGGCTCGAGTCAGAAGAAAGCTCCCTCCCGCCAGGTTTCCGGCCTCGGGATTGACCACCGCGAGGGCGAACGTGGCGGCAACCACGGCGTCCACGGCGTTGCCACCGGCGCGCAGGACCAGGAGCCCGACCTCCGATGCGTACCGATCCGTGGTCGAGACCATCGCCGTGTCTCCAGAGACCTCGTGGGCACGGCGTGGCTCCAGCCACCCCGATGGCCAGTTCTCGAATCGGCTCATAGGGAACAAGCCTTGGGGCTGACGCGGTAAGGAGACCGGGACATGCGGAGAATCTAGCCTCTCGACGAAGGCGGAGGGTCGGACGGAAGGTGCGTCACCCGCGCTCGTTGACGGATGAGAGACCCGCCGTCTACTATCACCGATTATCCTTACGAGCAGTAAGAGAAACAACTCCGAGAGGCTGACAATGCCCAGTGAAATTCACCGCCCGCTCTGGTTCTCCCGGCTCGCTGTTTCGAGCCTTGCGCTCTCTCTGTTTCTCATGGGAGCGGTTGCGGTTCCCGTGATGGCACAGAACGCCGGAAACCCCTACGGAGAATGGCGCTACATCTGGGCTGACATGTCGAGCACGCGGTACTCCCCGGTGGACCAGATCAATGCGGACAACTTCGAGGACCTGGAAGTCGCCTGGGTCTGGCGGGGTGACAACTTCAGTCCCTCACCGGACTTCATCATGCGGTCGACTCCCATCTATGTGGATGGGATGCTGTATACGGTCGCCGGCACACGACGTACGGTGGCGGCGATCGATCCATCCACGGGTGAGACGATCTGGACGTTCCGTGAGCCCTACACGGAGCGTTGGGAGGGATCACCTCGAAAGAATTACGGTCGGGGGGTCGCCTACGCGGAGGTCGATGGGCGGGGCGTGATCTACGTCGTCACTCCGGCGTTCTTCCTCCACGCGCTGGATGCCAAGACCGGCGAACCCATCGAAGGATTCGGAGGCCAGATGCCGATCGACGGGTTCCCCGAGACGGGGACGGTCGACATGATGGCCACCCTCGGACACCCCTACGACGTCTACTCCGGTGTCGATCCCGAGGTGGGGGCGATCACGACTTCATCACCTCCTCTCATCGTGAACGGTGTGATCATCGTCGGGAACTCCGCTCACCAGGGGGGAGGCTACACGCGCCTCGAGAACATTCCCGGAGACGTGCAGGCCTTCGACGCCCGCACCGGGGAGCATCTCTGGACGTTTCATACGATCCCCAGAGCGGGCGAGTTCGGAAACGATACCTGGGAGAACGACGCCTGGGAGTGGACCGGGAACACGAACGTGTGGGCTCCCCTCTCCGCCGACCCCGATGCGAATCTGGTCTACCTTCCGACGGACGCGCCGACGAACGACTACTTCGGCGGGTTCCGCCCCGGCGACAATCTGTTCAGCAGCAGCCTGGTGGCGGTGGACATTCGGACCGGTGAGAGACGGTGGCACTTCCAGATGATCCATCACGACATCTGGGATTGGGATCTTCCCGTTGCGACGCAGCTCGTGGACGTCACGGTCGACGGGGTGGAGATTCCCGCCGCCGTCCAGACCTCGAAACAGACGTTCGTCTATGCGTTCAACCGTGTGACCGGCGAGCCGATCTGGCCGATTGAAGAGCGGCCCGTGCCCCCCGGAGACGTCCCCGGCGAGTGGTACTCACCCACCCAGCCCTTCCCCTCCCGGCCGGCAGCATACGAGCTACAAGGGCTATCCGAGGACGATCTGATGGACTTCACGCCCGAGCTTCGTGCGATGGCGCTCGAAGCGGTGAGTGACGTCAAGCTCGGGCCGATCTTCACCCCCTACGTGCACCTGGACAACGAAGACGGCTGGCGGTCGGCCGCCCAGTGCCCGAGCGCCACGGGAGGCACCAACATCCCGGGCGGACCGGTGATCGACCCCACTTCCGGAATCCTATACGTCCAGTCGCGGAAGGCGTGCAGCGGTGGCGTGCTCGGCCCGGGCTCGAATCGGGACGACGGCTCGCCGCAGGACAATCAGCCGGGCCGGACGGTGGTCGACTTCGCGTCGGCGCCCGGAGGCGGGTTCGCAGCCATCGACGGTCTTCCGATCTTCAAGCCGCCTTACGGACGGATCACTGCGATCGACATGAACACCGGCGAGCATCTCTGGTGGATCCCCAACGGCGACACTCCGGACGAGATCGCCGAGCACCCGCTCCTCGAGGGCGTGGACATCCCGAACACCGGCTATCAGGGGAATGCAACCGCCCTGGTGACCAGCACGCTCCTCATGTTCGCGGAAGGGCGGGGTGGACGACCTGCCTGGTATGCAGCGGACAAGCGGACGGGTGAGAGGGTCGGTTCGGTCGAGATTCCAGCGCCGGTGAACACGGCCCCGATGACGTTCCTGCACGAGGGCGTCCAGTATGTGGTGGTACCCATCGCCGGAGAGGGTCCAGACGGAGAGCGGATTCCGGGTTCGCTAGCCGCGCTCAGACTTCCCTAGCAGGCGAGTTTCGGTTTCGAGGCGCCGGCGTCCGAGCCACCCCGGGCGCCGGCGTTGTCTTTTTCTTGCTGAGGTGCAGAACTCCGGGAGGAGCGGCGTTGTCGAAACCTCCAGCTCGTGAGGTGTGGGCGCGGCCGCGCGCGCTTTTCGATGGCGCCCAGGTGGCGCTCGTAGCGCCTGCGGGCCCGCTCGCTAGAGACCGCATCGAGGCGTCCCAAGACCGGTGTCGCACCCTCGGACTCGAGCCCGTCGTGACCCCCTCGGCTGCCGCGCGACAAGGGTTCCTCGCCGGACCCGACGAGCAACGGCTCGAGGACCTCCAGACCGCCTTCGACGATCCGAGCATCGATGCCGTATGGGCGCTCAGAGGGGGCTACGGGACCCTTCGAATCGTGGACGACCTGAGCCTCGAACGCCAGCGCAGCGACCCCATTCCCTTCATCGGCTTCAGTGACAACACCACGCTTCACGTCCGCCTTTCGGCACAAAACGCAATCTCGTTTCACGGGCCGCATCCGGGAGGCGACTTCCCGACCGAGACGGAGGAGTTCTTTCGTAGGGTCCTCTACGAGGCGCGTCCCGCTGGGCTTCTGACTGGGCGCCCTGGCGATCCCGCGCCCGTCTCCCTTGTCGGAGGTGTCGCCGAAGGTCCTCTCTGGGGAGGGAATCTGTCGATTCTCGCTGCCCTTTGCGGATCCACGTCCCGGTTGACCGCCGCGGGCCGGATCCTCATTCTCGAGGAGGTTGGCGAGCCGGCGTACCGGGTCGACCGAATGCTGTTGCAACTGACACGCGCTGGGGTTCTCGACGGTATGGCAGGGCTGGCGATCGGACGATTCACGGAAACTCCAGAGGGTGAGGAGAAAGCCGTGCGTGACGTGCTCTCGGAGTTCGCCGATCGATCCGGAGTTCCGGCAGTGGCTGATCTCCCGTTCGGCCACGTGGAGCACAACTCGACGCTCCCGCTGGGCACATGGGCCAGGCTCGACGGGGACAACGCGGGCCTCGAAATCCTGGAAGCCGCGGTGACCGCCCCCAGGGCTCGATCCAGCAAGCAATGACGCGATCCGGCTATGTGCGCGGAACGAACTCACGGCGTCACCACTACCATCATGTCTGAGCCGTCGGCGCGAGGGCGGACGGCAAGACCTCGACCCGGGACTTGATCCGATGAGCATACGTCGACGCAGATCTCAGGGGCCGCGCGGTGCGATCGCCCTTGCGATCGTGGGCTTCCTTGCCCTGGCAGGCGTCGGTTGGTGGTGGTACGGAGGCCGTACCTCCGATGACTTGGTCCGCCCGACTCCGACCACGGTCGACCAAGCAGCCGAAGTGGCGGTCCCGGAAGCGGAGCCGATCGACCTCCCGGACCTGGATGCGAGCGACGTCTTCGTCCGTGAGCTGGTCTCGGGGCTCTCCGCTCATCCACAGTTGGCGTCCTGGCTCGTCACGGACGATCTGGTCC
>JAHEKL010000148.1 GCA_024638345.1 Gammaproteobacteria bacterium
TTCTTCGGGAGTCTCGTTTGCTTCGGATGATCGAAGCGGTGGTTCAGTATCCCCTCTGGCGGTCGACCTCGTTCGAAAGGGTTGCTCCGACGAGGAACCTCTCGAGGTTTCCGATGATCAGATCCATCTCGCGTCTCCAGAACTGGCGGGTGACCGCGGAGGTGTGGGGCGTGATCAGCACGTTCGGAAGGCTCCACAGCGGGTGACCCGACGGAAGTGGCTCGGTGTGGAAGACATCCAGACCCGCTCCGCGAAGGTGGCCGTCTTTCAGCGCCTCGATCAGGGCGTCCTCGTCCACGATGCGACCCCTGGCCACGTTCACCAGAATCGAGCCCTTCCGGAGCGCCCGGATCCGGCTCTCGTCCATGAGGCCTCGGGTAGCGGGCGTGTCCGGGACGGCCAAGACGAGCGCGTCGCTCTCCGTTAGAAGCCGACTGAGACCCTCGTCTCCATGCCACACGGCGACAGCGCCAGATTCCTCGACGGTCGCGCCCACCGATCTCTTCAGGCCGATCACCCGGGCGCCGAGCCGTTCCGCCCGCCGTGCGACCTCCCGGCCGATCCCACCGTAACCGAGAATCCCGATCGTCATGCTCGCCAGCTCGCGAACCGGTGTCTCCGCGTCCAGAAAGGGACCGTCGTCCCACTCGCCCCGGTGCTGTGCGGAAACGGCGAAGTCCAATCCGCGAGCGAAGTGCAAGAGCATTCCGATCACGGTCTCCGCCATGGGCGGGCCGTGGATTCCGGCGGAGTTGGTGAAGCGGACCGGGCTCGCGAGCATCGTCTCGTGTAGCGATCCACCCACACCGGCGGCGCCGGAGTGCACCCACTGGAGTGTGTCGGCACCTGCACGAAGGATCGCGGCCGGGATTCCGAATCCGATGTATACCCGAGCCTGTGCGACGGCCTCCAGGACGTCCGGGCTGGGTTCGCTCCTGCCATCCCCCGATCCGTCCACGACGCCGCGTGCGACGTACAGGTCCCAGTCCTCGGGGAGGGCCTCTCTGAGCTCGTCGACGGCCCACCGGGGCATGGCCCAGATGGGACGCCGGTCTTCGAGATCGACGACCAGCCGGTTCATCTTTTCGGTCGGTTCAGGGTCACGGAGTCAGCCTCTTCATGAGACGCGGGAAGGGGATGAGCTCGCGAACATGCGTCCGGCCCGTGATCCAAGCCACCGTCCTCTCGATTCCGAGCCCGAAGCCCGAGTGGACGAAGCTTCCGTAACGCCGCAGGTCCAAGTACCACGCATACGACTCCTCGGGCAGACCCTGCTCCCGGATGCGGGCGCGCAGACGCTCCAGATCGTCCTCCCGCTGGCTGCCCCCGATGATCTCGCCGTATCCTTCGGGTGCGATCATGTCATTGCACAGCACGGTCCTCGGGTCATCTGGGTTCTCCTTCATGTAGAACGCTTTCGCCTCCCTCGGATAGTCGTGGACCATGACCGGAAGGTCGAAGTCTTCCGCGAGGAGCGTTTCGTCCGAGCCCCTGAGGTCCTGGCCCCATTCGATGTCGCTCCCCTTTTCGGCCAGCAGCTCGACCGCCTGGGTGTACGAGAGCCGTGGGAAGGGCGGCTTCACGCCGGAGAGAAGGGTGACGTCCCGCTCGAGCAGTTCCAGCTCGTCCGAGCAGCGATCGAGCGCTCGCTCGATCAGGTAGCTGACCACCCGTTCCTGGAGTCTCATGTTTTCTTCCGAGTCCGCGAACGCGACCTCCGGCTCGAGCATCCAGAACTCGGTCAAGTGGCGGCGGGTCTTCGACTTCTCGGCCCGGAACGTCGGGCCCAGGCAGAAGACCTTTCGGAAGGCCGGACAGGCGGCTTCCAGATAGAGCTGACCGGTCTGGGCGAGATAGGCCGTCTCGCCGAAATACTCGGTCGAGAAGAGCGTCCCCGCCGACTCGCCGATGGATCCCGTCAGGATCGGTGTGTCGATGCGTGTGAACCCTTCCCGATAGAAGAAGTCCTGTGCCGCCTGCATCACTTCCGCACGGACCCCGAGGACCGCCCTCTGCGCGCCGGACCGAAGCCACAGATGGCGGTGGTCCATCAGGAATTCGATCCCATGTTCCTTCGGCTGGATCGGATAGTCTTCGGACCGGGAGATCAAGCGCAGGTCGTGAGCAGAGATCTCGAATCCCCCGGGAGATCTGGCGTCCTCTTTGACCTCGCCTCTGACCTCGATCGTGGACTCATACGTGAGATCGGTGACGAAATCCCAGCACGCCTCGTCGACCGCGTTCTTCGCCACGACGCACTGAACCACCCCCGTACCGTCACGAACGACGACGAAAGCCACCTTTCCGTGTACTCGGGTCGTCTCGACCCAACCGGCCACGCTGCAGTCTTCGCCCTCTACGCTCGCCAGACTCCCCACCTCCGTGTAAGGCTCCCACGCCATCAGCCGTTCGCCTCCATCCGTTTGGTCATGGATCGATCGAAGATGTCGAGTCCGGTCGCGGGGGTCACCCGCGAATGTGCCGCTGCCGGAACCGTCGCCGCACTCTAACGTGCCTGACGGCGGGGAGCGAGCGAGTGAGTCATCGGTCGAACACGGTTGGGTCGATTCTCAGGATCCGGTCGTCGCCGTCACCCACGGCACCCCTGCCATCTCTGTTCGAAGTGGTGACATACAGCAGACCGTCCGGTCCGAGCCTGACGGCCCGAATCCTCCCAAGCTCCGAGGCGAAGTGGGCCCGGAGATCGGACACTTCCCCATTCACGACGACGCCCTCGTACAGCGCCCCTCCCCGCAAGCCCCCGAAGAAGAGCCGATCTCCGACGGAAGCGACGTCACCCGGAGCCCAGGTGTAGTCCCCTCCCGAGTGGATGACGGGCGGCCTCATCTGCCCGGAGCGTTCATCTCCCTCGATTAGGGGCCAGCCGTAGTTGGCGCCGGCCTCGATCAGGTTCAGCTCGTCCATCCCGGTCTGGAAACCGGATCTTCCATGCTCGGTGCTCCACAGCCGCCCGTCCCGATCCCAGGCCAGACCCTGGGGGTTTCTGTGTCCCATCGACCAGACGACGGTCCCGTCCGGATTCGTGGGAGGAACCCCGCCGGAGTCATCGAGACGAAGGATCTTTCCGGCGAGGGATCCGGACTCCTGGGCGGTGGAGGGCTCTCCAGCGTCACCGGTAGTCACGTACAGCCCACCATCGGGCCCGAACTCGATGCGGCCACCGTCGTGGAATCGATTCCCGGGGATTCCCTCGACGATGCGAAAGGGATCGACCGGCCCCTGTGGGGTGAGCCTGTAGCGTACCACTCGATTCCGGATCCCTTCCGGTCCGTCCGCCGTGAACATCAGATAGATCCACTCGTCCGCTTCGGCTGGAGACGTCCGAGCCCCCCCGCCCGAGCTCCCCGACCCGAAGACCGGATGGAGCGCGAGCCCCATCAGGCCTCCCTCCCCGCCCGCAGAGACACCCTCGATGGTCCAGGTTTCGGCGTCTTCGGGACCATAGGGCACCTGTCCGCTCTCGAACGGCGGCAAGCGACTCAGCCGACCGGGTCGCTCGGTGACCAGCAGCCCCCCGTCGGGCAGGAAGGCGATCTCCCAAGGCACCTCGAGTCCCCGGGCCACGACCTCGAGCGCCCCGGGGGGGAGTTCGGACAGGGACAAGCCTCGCTGGCCCTCAGGTGGATCGTCTGGGCTCATGAAGGCCCGTACCACCGCGTTGCACCCCGCGGAGACCGCCGTGAGAAGCAGCACGATCGCGAGCGCACGGGCCGCGATCATCCAACCCTCCACATCTTGAGGCGCTCGGCGTGTCGGGTGTCCAGGATCGCGCGGACCCGCGCATGGTCCGGGTCCCCGAGCTCGGGATCCTTCGAGACGATCCCACGGGCCATCTCTCGGGCCCGGGTCAAGAGCGGCTCGTCGGTCCGCAGATCGGCGAATCGGAGGAGTGGATCGCGTCCGTGCTGCTGCGCCCCGAAGAGGTCGCCCTGACCCCTGATCTGCAGATCGGCTCGCGCGACCTCGAATCCGTCGTTGGTCCGACAGAAGACGGTCAGCCTCTCGCGCGCCTGCTCCCCCGGCTCCGCGACCAGGATGCAGATCGAGGGCGTGTCGCTCCGGCCGACACGACCGCGCAGTTGGTGGAGCTGGCTCAGCCCGAAGCGCTCCGCATGCTCGATGACCATGACGGTCGCGTTAGGAACGTCGATCCCCACCTCGACCACCGACGTGGAGACGATCAGATCGATCGCTCCATCCCGGAACGCCCGCATCACCTCGTCCTTCTCGGAGCTCTTCAGCTGTCCGTGGAGGAGCCCGAGCTTGCGATTCGTGAAGACCTCGGTCTGGAGACGCTCGTATTCCTGCGTGGCCGCCTTCAGATCGGACTTCTCGGACTCCTCGACGAGTGGAAACACCACGTACCCCTGACGCCCCTGCGCCAGCTCCTCCTCGACCCGCGTGTAGACCTGCGCTCTTTCCCTCGGGTAGTTCAGGACGGTCTCGACGGGTGTCCTTCCAGGGGGCAGCTCGTCGAGCAGGCTCAAGTCGAGATCTCCGTACAGGGTCAGGGCGAGGGACCTCGGAATCGGCGTAGCCGACATGACGAGCACGTCGGGTCGAGCGGCTTCGGCTTCCCCTTCGGCCAGGGCCATTCGCTGTCGTACGCCGAACCGATGCTGCTCGTCCACGATGACCAAGCCCAATCGATGGAAGGTGACGCCCTCCTGGATGAGCGCGTGCGTTCCGACTCCGATCACGGCGCCTCCCTCGGAGGCGAGCGCTTTGATCGCTTTTCGCTTGTCGGCCGCCCCCCGTCCGCCCGTAAGCAGGACCGCGTCGATCGGGATTTCGGCGCGCTCGAGCAGCTCGCCGATCGTCTTGTGGTGCTGCTCGGCCAGAAGCTCCGTCGGAGCCATCAACACCGATTGGTAGCCGCTCTCCGCGGCGAGGAGCATAGAGAAGAGGGCCACCAGGGTCTTGCCCGATCCCACGTCCCCCTGGAGGAATCGGTTCATCCTCCGCGGCGCGCCCATGTCCTGGTAGATCTCCCTCAGAACACGCGCCTGGGCCTCGGTCAGTTCGAAGTCGAGGCTTTGATGCAGTGGTCGGATGAACTCGTTCGTCCGCTCGAACACGATGCCGGGCTGGACCTCGGTCTCACGGTGGCGTGCCAGCGCCTGGACCAGCTGCAGGAAGAAGAGCTCGTCGAAGGCCAAGCGTCGCCGCCCCTCCTCGGGATCCGACACGGAACCGGGCCTGTGCAGCCGCTGGAAGGCCTCGAACAGGTCCAGGAAGCCCGCTTCCTTCCTGAGCTCCGGCGTCAGATACTCCTCCTCTTCCGCCTGTTCCAGAAGCCAGTCGAGATTCTTCCTGAAGATCCTCCGCAGGACCCATTGGGGCACGTCCTCGGTGGCCGGATAGGTCACAAAGACCGTACCGGCGGGCTCCTCCTCGTCGTTTCGATCCGCTCGGGAGATCAGCGTAAACTCACGCGGATGGATCTGACGGCCATGGAAGTGTTTGACCGGGCCCGTGACCAGGATCTGGTCCCCCTCCCTGATCTTACGCTCCAGCCAGGGCTGCCCCGGCCACGAGCAGGTGATGTATCCGGTTTCGTCTTGAAGCACGATCTGGAAGATCCGGAGTCCGGATCGTGTCGGGATCACGCCCATCGACCGGACGCGACCGGCAGCCGTCGCGTCCTGGCCGACCTTCAGCGATCCGATCGGTTGGATGGTGGAAGCGTCATCGTAACGCCGAGGCACATGGTAAAGGAGGTCCCTGGCGGTGCCGATATTCAGCTTCTTGAGCGCCTCGGATCGCTTCGGCCCGACCCCCTTCAGAAACTGAACCGGTCGGTCCAGATGGCTGAAGCCGCTCGAATCAGCCCGCCGCGAAGACCCCATCCAGAAATGCCTCGGAGTCGAAGTGATCCAGATCTTCCAGGGATTCGCCTAGCCCTACGAGCTTCACGGGGACTTCGTGCTCCTCCAGTAGGGCCACCACGATCCCGCCGCGCGCCGACGAGTCGAGCTTGGCGAGCAGGATCCCGGTGAGCCCCAGGGCCTCGTGGAACGACCGAACCTGGGACACCGCATTCTGCCCGACGGTCGCATCCAAGACGATCAGCGTCTCGTGTGGTGCGCCGTCCAACTGCCGCTCGACCACACGCTTCACCTTGCGGACCTCCTCCATCAGACCGGGATTCGTGTGCAAGCGGCCCGCGGTGTCGATCAGGACCACGTCGATCCCTCGAGCCTTCGCCGCCTCGATCGCGTCGAACGCGACGGCCGCCGGATCGCCACCTTCGAGGCCGCGAACGAACTCTGCCCCCACCAGGTCAGCCCAGTGCTCGAGCTGCTTTACCGCCCCCGCCCGGTAGGTGTCTCCGGCTGCTATCAGAACGGACCGTCCCTCCTGGATGAAGAGGTGTGCCAATTTGGCGATCGACGTGGTCTTCCCGACCCCATTGACTCCGACGATCAGATACACCGTGGTTCTCTCGCCCTCGGCGAGCGTAGTGTTCGCCTCGTCGCCCAGTATCTTGGCCACGCGCTCCCGCAGCGCGTCCCGGAGCTGGATCTCACCCCTGATCTTCCCCCGTCGGGCGAGCGTCTCCACCTCGTCCATGAGACGCAGCGTGGCCTTGACCCCGAAGTCGGCAGCCAGGAGGCGCTCTTCCAAGGCCTCCAGAGAAGCCTCGTCCATGCCCTCCGACACGACGCGGACATCGGTCAGCGCGAGGTCGACGACCCGTCTCCAGAGCCCGCTTCGACGTTCGTCCTTCGTCTTGAAGAGCCTCATCTCAGCGCAGCCCGACCTTCCTTCGTCCAAGCCACTCGGCACCGAGCAGAACCAGGAGCAGGAGATAGGGAAACGGATGCGTTCGCAGGGGTCTTCCGCCCTCCGGACCACCCGACTCGCCGGTCGACGCGTCAGGCAGCATCACCGTGGGAGCCTCGAGCGGAGGACGTCTCAGCGAGCCGGCCCAGGCTTCGACCTCGATGAGGCCCGATCC
>JAHEKL010000005.1 GCA_024638345.1 Gammaproteobacteria bacterium
TTGACCGCGAGCCTCTCCCCTACGGGATAGCCCAGCTGCAGGCCCATGTTGGGGCCCGCGTCCGCCAGCTTCGCCAGACGTCCGGTCGGTACTGCCACACCCGCGCGACCCTCGAACGAGGCCCGCTGTTGAGCATTCACGCTCACCGGGATCAGCACGAGCCCCGACAATACCACCGCAAGCGTGAGCGCCTTTTCCTGCAAGACCGAGTGCTTCATCGAACCCTCCTGCTCCTTCGACCTGGGCTCTTCGGCGACGAGCCATGTGTTTTTGTTTCGAGCTTGTCTTTCGCCCTTGCGGGCAGGCTCGGCCCGCCGGGCCGACCTCGATTCGCTGAGAATCTGGAGAGGTGGTTGAAGCATGAGGCATGCCAGCGCCCCGTAGAGCTGTAACAGTCTATAAGTAAACAACTTGTGCCGGAGGGTCTTTCGCTGTCGAATATGAGCCGGACGTGGCGATTGTCGACGAAATGCCCAGGAGCCGTTCAGATCATGGGTTTTCTGGCGGCGGCGAGAATCGCCACACCACCGTGGCAGATTGCCACGAGTCCGGATGAGGAGGACCGGATGACGAAGGAGTGGAGCGGTGAGGGAGGGGGATCAGCCGGGCTTGGACCCTCCGGCGTTCGGCGGCTTTCCGTCCTCTCCCTCTGCGGGCCCTCGTCCTTCAGCCCAGTCGAGTAGAGCGGAAAGAACGTGCTTCGCACCCGGTGCCCGCCGAAGCAATGCCCACCGAGCCAACCCGGAAATCGCTCCCCCGGCAAAGAGGATGACCAGCAGGAGCAATACGATCTCTCCGATCCCGAGCATTCCCAGATCTCTCCGGCTGGACATACGGACTGCGCTGGGCGGATCAACATGTCCCCGAGCTCCGATGCGCAGCAAGAGCGCGAAGTCAGGATCCTGATCGAATGCAGCCTTGGCGGTCTCGTGCTAGCGGTGAGAGTTGCCTGTTCGCATCTTGGACTGAAAGGGCTGCAGAAATCTCAAAGGAGAGCGAGAATGGCTTACGGAATCGTTCATCATTTCCCGGGCGGGAGCGAGGCGCAGTATGAAGCGGTGCTTGCAGCGGTCCATCCGAGCGCCGACACCCTTCCCGAAGGCCAGATCTTTCACGCCGCCGGACCATCCGAGGGTGGTTGGACGATTACGGCGATCCACGACTCAAAAGAGAGCTGGGAGCGGTTTCGGGACCGAGTCCTGATGCCGAAGATGCAGGCAGGCATCGCCGGCGGATTCCAGACGCCCCCCCAGGAGATGGAGTTCGACGTGCACAAGCTCGTGAGCTGATCAGAGCCGCAGGATCGAGGACGAATCGCCCGACGAGGTCAAACCCAGCGAGCCGGAGAAACAACGATGCGAGACACCGCGTTTCTTCTCGTCGCACTGTTCGCAACCGCGGGTCAGGGGCTGCCATCGACCGCTGCGGGACAATCTCCGACCAGGGATGCCGAGGCGTGGGAGGTCCCGAGGACGCCGGACGGCCGTCCGGACCTTCAGGGTAACTGGACCAACATGTGGCTCACTCCGTTCGAGCGGGACGGAGACCGAAGCCGCGCGTTCACGTGGGAAGAAGTCGAGGATCTGGAGCGACAGACTGGAGACTGTCCGGTCAACCCCGGCGCGGTCGAGTGTGGAAGGGAAGACAACACGGCGGATGCCTCTCTGAGCAACGAGCTGCGGTTGAGCGGGGCGGAGTACAACGAGGTCTACTGGAATCGGGGCTCGAAAGTCGCGGTCGTCGACGGCGAACCCCGGACCTCCTTCGTGACGCAACCGGCGAACGGGCGCCGTCCACCACTCACGCGGGAAGGCGAGAGGCGCATCCAACAGGAGCGGGACTTCCGGAGCCGATTCGGCCCGTACGACCATCCGGAGCTGAGGCCCCTAGGCGAGCGTTGTGTCATCAACGGCTCGACCTCGGGACCAGCCGGTCCCCCCATCGTCCCGAAGACCTCCTACAACGGCAACTACACGATCGTCCAGACAGCCGATCACGTGATGATCATGACGGAGATGATCCACGACGCCCGAATCATCCGGATCGGTGACGGGCCTCGGCTGCCTCCGCACATTCGGCCCTGGTTCGGAGACTCCTGGGGCCACTGGGAGGACGACACACTCGTGGTCGAAACCACGAACCTTCACCCGGAGCAGACCCTCCAGGGCGTGCCGCCTTCCGAGCAGATGAGAGTGACGGAGCGTTTCACGCGGATCGACGAGGGGACGATCCGATACGACTTCACCGTGGATGACCCGGTGATGTACACGGAGACGTGGGGGGGAGAGATTCCGTTCGCGAAGTTGGATGACCTGCTCTACGAATACGCCTGCCACGAGGGCAACTACAGCATGGCCGGCGTTCTGAGCGGTGCGCGCTATCAGGAGCGGACGGAGGCGCAGGGGACGAGCAATCCCGAGCCTGATTGAGAAACGGTCACCACTCATCGACGCACGTGGCATGCTGATCGACGCGATCCGCTCCCTTCTCGGCTCCGAGACGCCTGCCTCGGCAGAGCGCTCGATCGAGCCCGCTGCCGACGTCGACCCGCTCCACGTGGCCGCGTGCGCCCTGCTCCTCGAGGTCGCTCATGCGGACGGAGAGTTCTCCGCAGCCGAGCGTGCACACCTGGAGGACGTTCTCGAGCGGCACTTCTCGCTCCCCGAAGAGGCGGGTCGAGCGGTGCTCGACCTGGCCGAGAAGGAGCGGCGAAACGCGACCGATCACTTCCGTTTCACGTCCCATCTACGGCAGAGCTACGATATTGGGCAGAAGATGGTCCTGGCGGAAATCATGTGGGGCGTCGTTCTAGCGGACGGAGAGATCGCCGACCGTGAGCATTATCTCACCCGCAAGATCTCGAATCTTCTCGGTCTCGAGCCGGGCTACCTCTCTGCCGCCAAGGCAGCGGCAGCCCGCAAGAGCGAAGCGCCCGATCGATGACACGCCGGGTTCTGGACTCCGAGCTGTTCAGGCCCTAGAGGCGGCCATGCGTCCCGGACCCCCCCTCCTCGCGACCCTGTCAGCCGCAGCGCTGTGCCTCACGGCGGTCGGTGCTCGCGCCCAGACGGTGGAGCAGGGGCCGCTCGTCCTCGGTGCACCGGTTCCTTCCGATGCGCCGCCGATGGCCAGAGTCATACCTCCCATGCTATCTGAACGGATGTGTCCAAGGGCGTCCGCGGTGACTCGTGGAGGTGTGAACTACTGGTTCACCGCAGTTTCCTGGGAGGACGAGGCTCCGATCTGCGGCATTTATGTATGGGACCTCTCGTTCGAGTCTCCGGAGGGGATCCGCGTGGGGACGGGGCGTGATGTCCTGCTGGAGTACGGGCCCGCCGAGGGAACGGCTTTCGGGGTCTACGAGGCCTTCGCCCTCCCCTCGCAGTGGTTTGCGGCCGTGCCGCTTCCCGGGCCCGACGATGCGGGTGACCCACCCGGGGAACCGAGCGTGGAGTTCCTGTTTCGCGAGGTCGTCGAGCCGAGCCGTTGAGCAGGCGCCCAGCCGAGCTCTTTTCTTGCCGCACGTCTGACCGGGGGGCACTTTTTCCGGACGCATCTGCTCGGCTACCCTTCGAGACCGAGATCACCGGACCATGACCGACCATGCCGATCGTCCCGGAGAAGGAAGACGGCCCTGGGTTGGCGGGCTCAAAGCAGTGGTCGGATCGGTCCTCGCCACACTGGCGGTTCGATCCGTAGCGCTGGCCACACTCGACATTCCCGCGGAGTTTCCTCCACTGGCGGGACCCGGACCGACCGTTTTCCTGACGACCGTTTCCGCGCTGGTGGCCATCGGGGTCTTCGAAGGGGTGCGCCGATCCGCGAATCGGCCCAAGCGTGTATTCCGGCGGATCGCCGCCGGCGTGCTGCTGGTGTCGTTCGTCCCCGACCTCTCGCTGCTGAGCGATGGAGCCACGGCAGCCTTCCCGGGCGCGACTCCGGCTGGGGTCGCTACGCTCATGCTGATGCATGTGGTCGCGGCACTCGTCATTGTCTGGTCTCTGACAGCGCGGGAGCCTGCGTAGCCCGAAGAAGCGGATCCCTCCAACCACCCTCGAAGCCGTCGTAGACACGAGCCGGGGAGGACTGCGGAAGGCTCCACGGCAGAAATCCGAAACTCCAAGCGAGGCAATCATGTTTCATGAGAGCTCGTTGTACGCGACCCGAGTCCGATTGACGAGCGTCGGGCTCATCGTGGCCCTGACGTTCTTCGTGCATCCGACCGATGGAGTGGGTCAGCCCGCTGACGGGCTCCCCTCGATCGAGGAGAGGACGAGTGGCATGGAGGCCATCTCCGGCTTCTTCGACCTCTATTGGGAAGAGGCGACCGGATCCCTCTTCTGGGAGATCGACGAGCTCGATACCCAGTTTCTCTATCAGGTGTCGATGGGATCGGGGCTGGGCAGCAATCCAATCGGTATCGACCGCGGGCAGCTCCGTGGGACCTATGTCCTGGAGGCACAGAGGGTCGGTCCGCGCGTGCTCCTCATGGAGCCCAACTATCGCTTTCAGGCGAGAAGCGAAAATCCGACGGAGGTCCAGGCGGTTCGCGACGCATTCGCCCCATCGGTTCACTGGGGCTTCGATGTAGCTGCGGAGAGCGGTACGGGGGTGCTGGTCGACGCCACGGCCTTCTTCCTCCGGGACGCCAGGGGCGTGATCGAGCAGATCGCCGGAAGCGGACAGGGCAGCTTCGAGCTCGACTCGTCACGAAGCGCGATCTACCTGCCCAATACCCGCTCGTTTCCTGAGAACACGGAGGTGGAGGCGACGTTGACGTTCACGAGCAGTGACCCCGGCTCGCTCGTGGACGGAGTCGCCGCGACCGGCAGCGCGGTCACGCTCAGACAGCATCACTCCTTCATCCGGCTCCCCGACGAAGGATTCCGCACCCGAGTGGCGGATCCGCGCGTGGGGGTGAACGGCCCGACCATCCTCGACTATGCTGCGCCCATCGACGAAGACATGCGAGTTCGCTGGTCGGCCCGACATCGTCTACAGAAGCGCAATCCCGGCCCCGATCCGAGCGAGCCCATCGAGCCGATCGTCTACTACGTCGACCCCGGGACACCCGAGCCGATCCGTAGCGCCCTCGTCGAGGGGGCCAGCTGGTGGGCGGATGCCTTCGAGGCGGCGGGCTTCATCGACGCCTACCGGGTCGAAATCCTTCCGGACGGAGTGGATCCCCAGGATATCCGCTACAACGTGATCCATTGGACTCACCGAAGGACACGTGGCTATTCGTATGGGAACTCCGTGATCGACCCGCGCACCGGAGAGATCATCCGAGGCGTGGTGAACCTCGGTAGTCTTCGGCTGCGTCAGGACTACCTGATGGGACAGGGGCTCGTACCGCCGTTTCCCGGCGGGATCCTGTCATCCGGCGGCTACGGACCGTTCGGATCTGCCGAAGCGACCGGTGTCGATACCGCCTACTACGAGCCCTGCAATCTCTCCGCCGCTCCGGACATCGAGTATCTCTCGCAGCTCGTACAGGGTTCCGACCCGGTCGAGATGGCCCTCGCCCGGGTCCGTCAGCTGTCGGCCCACGAGGTCGGGCACACCCTGGGCTTCCCGCACAACTACATGGCAAGCGCGTATGGACGCGAGAGCGTGATGGACTATCCGGCGCCACTCGTCGAGATCGACTCGAGCGGCAACCTGGATCTCTCGAACGCGTATTTGCAGCGGATCGGGGCGTACGACGAGCTCTCCACCAATTGGCTCTATCGGGAGTTCCCGGATGGGACGGACGAGGTCGCGGCGCTGAACGAGATTGCGCTACAGGGGATAGAAGACGGCCTCATCTACATGGGGCACTCGAACAACAACTTCATCGGTTCAGGACATCAATACGCGAGCGTCTGGGACAACGGCTCCAATCTGGTCGACCATCTGCAGCACGAGATCCGGGTGCGGGAGATCGGCATGGCCAGCTTCGGAACCGACATGATTCCAGCCGGCGAGCCATACTCGACTCTCGAGCTCGTTCTGCTTCCGCTGTACATGCATCACCGTTTCCAGCTCCGGTCGGCCGTGCAAAGCCTGGGCGGCGCCGACTATCGATATGCGCTGAAGGGAGACGGTCAGGTTCCGTTCACCATCGTCGACGGCGAGGAGCAGCGTGACGCTCTCGAGACGGTGCTCTCCACGCTGGCGGTCGATTTTCTCGCCCTGCCGGAGTCTGTGGTTCGACAGATTCCGCCGCCGGCCTACCGCTACGGCGAGGGCGAGGACTTCCCAGGGTACACCGAGCTCCTGTTCGATCCATTCGCGGTCGCCGAAGCGGCCGCCGCCTTCACCGTGAACGAAGTGTTGAATCCCCATCGAATGGCTCGCTTGGTCGTATACGGGAGCATGGGTGATTATCCGGACTTGGAAGAAGTCGTGGACCGAACGATCGACGCGACCTGGGGGGTGGCCGAGCAACCGACCCAATACGAACAGCGTGTGCTCGAGATCGCTCAACGCGCAGTGGCGGAGGCCCTCATGCGTCAGGCCAATTCTGCCGGCAATCCTGCGACCGTGCGTGCCGTGTTGTCCGATCGGCTAGAGCGCCTCGCATCCGACATCGAAGCGACGAGCGCACCGTCCCCTCATGAACGCTTGGTTGCGGCGGATGTGCGTCGCTGGCAGTCCCGGATCGAGAACACCGTTCCGCCGGATGCCCTAGCGCTGCCGAACGGCGACCCGATAGGTGGGAGCCCGCGGAGCCCCCGGTAGCGCCATGGCGCCCATGGGCCCCGTGCGAGTGCCCAGACGGCGACGGCTCGGCCGACTACTCGCCCTCAGCACCCTCCTCGGATGGGCGCTGGCCTGCTCGAGTGACATCACCGGTCCCGAGACAGCCTTCTGCGCCCGGCGGGGGCCTGCCGCGATTCCGACCTTCGAAGATGCGAACCTGGAGTCGAAGATCCGGGAGGTCCTTTCGCTCCGCCCAACGGACGACCTGACATGTGAGTTCGTCGCCGCGGTGACGGATCTCTCCGCCCCGGGCGCGCAAATCCGAAGTCTGGCCGGAATCGAGAATCTGACCCGTCTGACCACGCTGCGCATCCGAGCGAACTCGATCACGGACATCCGCCCCCTGCGCGATCTCACGAGCCTCACGCACCTCAACCTCGCCGCCAATTCGATTAGCGACATCGACCCGTTGGGTGGTCTCACGGAGCTCACGTTCCTCGCCATAAACGACAACGGATCCATTGTCGACATTGGTGCGCTACGCGGACTGAGTAAGTTGACTGGAACCCTCTGGATCGCTGGCAACTCGATCACGGAACTGGACGCGTTGAGCGAGCTCACGGCGCTCTCGAACATCAACGCCTGGGACAACCAGATCACGGATCTGAGCGGCCTGGAAGGACTGACCGGACTTCAGGCCGTTCGCCTGCACTTCAACGCGATTACCGATCTGGCTCCGCTCGCAGATCTTCCCGCGCTCCAGTTGGTGTGGCTCCACAACAATCCGGACCTTCGGGACATCCAACCCCTGATCGACAACCCGGGCTTGCCGGGCGGGAGCGTCAATCTGGCGGATACGGGCGTGAGCTGTACCGACGTGAACGCCCTCGAGGCCAGGCAGGTCTCCGTGACTTCCGACTGCACCTGATCGGGAGTCGGACGGTGGGTCATCGACGAATCGAGGACGTAGGAACATAGGAAAGCCCCGCCCGGCACTGGGCCGGGCGGGGCTCGACAGCGTCGGGCCTGCTGGAGCCCGCGCTCAGTTGTCCTCGACCACCGGAGGAAGCTGGGCGCCAGAGAGGTTGCCCGAGGGCACCTCGCCAGCCACCACGGTGTGCTCAAGCGTGCCGATCCCTTCAATCGTCGCCTCGATCCGCTCACCCGGCTCGAGGTATCCACTCCGGGTACCGGACTCGAAGGCTCCCGAGGACGTGCCACCCGTCGTTCCGCTGTTCAGGACGTCACCGGGGAAGACCGTGATCAGGGAGGACGCGTATTCCATCAGCTCCCAGATGTTGTGGATCATGTCGCCCGCTCGAGCCTCTTGGACCTGTACCCCGTCGATCGAGAGCTGCTGGTGCAGCCGCTCCATCGGATTCCCATAGAACTCCTTCGGGGTGATCCAGGGGCCCTGAGGCGCGAAGGTGTCGTGTCCCTTGCCCACGAACCAGTCGGAGCTTCGGGGGTCGCCCGGCGGCCTTCCGCCGCGGTCCGAGATATCGATGCTGACCATGTAGCCGAACACGTAGTCTTCGGCATCCTCGGCCGCGATGTACTTGCCCGTGCGGCCGATGACCGTGGCGAACTCGATCTCCCAGTCCGTCTGGGTCCTACCGTGGGGGATCACGATGTTTTCGCCGGTTCCGATGACCGCGCCTCGGGCAGGCTTGAGGAACAGATAGGGGATCCCCCGGTTCGCCATGCGCTCGCGGGTAGAAGCCTCCAGCTCCGCCTCGCTGCAGCCCTCACAGATGTGCGTGTAGAAGTTGCCTGCCGCGTTCATGATCTTGCCGGGATACTGGATTGGGGCCTGTAGGTCCACATCGTCCACGTCGTGGATGTAGCTCGGGCGGTTTCCGGCATTCAGCATCCCGTTCGAGGACAGGTGGTTCACGATCTCGTAGAGCCGACGCTGTAGGCCGTACTCGTAGAGGCCGATGAGCCCGAGCATGTCCTCCGGCATGGCCATCTCGGGAAACGCCGGGTTCTGCTGCAGGTTGCGGTTGGCCGCGTCGATCTCGACGACGAGCTGATTTCGAAGGACCAGACCGATCATCTGCACCCCATCGACATCGAACGTGGCGACATTGAATGGCTCCGCACTCTCGATCGCCTGTGCGGAGACCTGCGTGGTTGCCGACGCCAGTAGAAACGCGCCGACGAAAAACGAGAGCACGTAGCGCATGGGACTCCCCCTCTCGGTGTGCATGACAGATGTCACATTAGAACGACACTTACATTTGGGGCTTGGGCTGGGCCGTGTCAAACCTGACCATAGCCTTGCGGTGTCCCCTCATGCAGGCTGCCTGGCTCGTCGACGAGTTGGGAGCCTCCGACGGTTGCCCGCCCGCTCACCTCACGAAGATCTCCATGATCTCGACCGGAGCGTCGCCCACGTTTCGAAACCCGTGTCGGGTACCGGCGTCGAGGAACCAGGGGTGCCACGGCTGGATGTCCATCGAGGGCTCTCCCTCGAGGTCCAATCGCATGGTGCCCGATATCGGAGCGAATAGGTGGAAGTCGACGTCATCGTGGGAGTGGATGACCCGTGTGCCTCCAGGTTCTACGACGACCCGCAAGACGCGAATCTCAGGCTGTTCCCGAAGTACGGCATTGCTGATCCCGACGTTGTCCCCACCAAGCTCGCGGAGTGGCGAGGACCGATCGCCAACGATCGGCGGTTCCTGTGCGACCAGCACCGCGGTGAGCATCCCCAGCACGAAGCCCGACATGGCGTACTTGAGCATGTTGCCTCCCTCGTGTGTCATTGCGGAGCAAAGGATCTTGGTAAGTTTCTACCCGAGACGCTCCGATCGCCAGCACTCGACCCAGCTACAGGAAGGCGCATGTCCGTCCGCAGTCTCGTTTCACTGTCGACACTCGGGACGATTCTGGTCGCGAGCGCCGGACCGCTCATGGCCGCCCAGGAGGCCAATGGCGGGCGCATCGAGATCGACGACCCACCGCCCCCGGCGGGGGACGCGGTCATCAACCAAGCCGGCCGGGACGGTGCCACCGTGAGGGCGTTTCGGGTCGACGAGCCGCTCGAGATCGACGGGGTGATCGAGGAGCCGTTCTACAGCCGGGTCGCCCCGATCACGGAGTTCGTACAAGGTGTGCCCGTAGAGGATGGGGAGCCGAGCGAGCTCACGGAGCTGTGGTTCGGGTTCGACGATGAGAACGTGTACGTCTCCGCCAAGGTCTGGGACCGCGCGGGACCGGACGGGTGGATTGCGAACGAGATGAGGCGCGACGCCGCGCAGCTGCGGTCGAACGATCACCTCGCGGTGTTCTTCGACACGTTCTACGACCGTCGGAACGCCATTGGCCTAAGCGCGACTGCGATCGGGGGCTTCTCGGACTTCCAGATCACGAACGAGGGCAATCCCAACATGGACTGGAACCCCGTGTGGGAGAACCAGTCGGCGCTGTTCGATGGTGGATGGTCCATCGAGATGGCCATTCCGTTCAAGTCGCTGCGCTACCGGCCGGGTCGAGAGCAGGTTTGGGGCGTCCAGATTCGACGTACCGTGCTGCGAAGGAACGAGTGGATCTTTCTCCGGGCGCTGCCCCTGTCGGTGGGGGGAGGCGGAACCAGTGGCACGTTCAGGGTCTCGATGTACGCGACGCTGGTGGGAATCGAGGCGCCGCCCCCCAGTCGCAATCTCGAGGTGAAGCCCTACGGGATCGCCGGGGCTCGAACCGACCTGTCCGTCGATCCCGAGATCTCCAACGACGGGTATGCGGATGTGGGTCTCGACGTGAAGTACGGCATCACCGAGAACCTCACCGCGGACTTCACCTACAACACCGATTTCGCTCAGGTCGAGGTGGACGAGCAGCAGGTGAACCTGACGCGGTTCTCGCTGTTCTTTCCCGAGAAGCGTGAGTTCTTCCTCGAGGGTCGGGGGATCTTCAACTTCGGGGTGGGTGGGTCCTCCGGCGGCGGAGGAGGGGGTGGGGGTGGGGGTCAGGGTGGATTCGGGGGAGGAAGTGCCCCGACGCTCTTCTACAGCCGCCAGATTGGCCTGCAGGGGAGCGAGCCGGTCCCGATCATCGGGGGGGGTCGCCTCACCGGAAAGGTCGGGTCGTTCGACGTGGGTGCCCTGAGCATCCAGACCGACGACGCGCCTACAGTGGGGGCCGAGTCGACGAACTTCACGGTACTTCGGCTGCGTCGGGACCTGCTGGCGCGAAGCAGCGTCGGAGTCCTCTTCGAGAATCGGTCACAATCGACGCAGTCCGCCGGATCCAACCAAGCCTACGGAGCCGACGCGTCCTTCGCGTTCTTCGAGAACGTGAATCTCGTGACCTACTACGCGAAGACGGAGACCGACGGACTGACGGGCAATGAAGAAAGCTATCAAGGCCGCTTCAGCTATACCGGTGATGAATGGGGCGGTTCGGCGGGTCACCTGCTCGTGGGCGACGACTTCAATCCAGAGATCGGGTTCGTACGCCGGAAGGGCTTTCGGCAAAGCACGCTCTTCGGCCGATACAGCCCGCGTCCGGAGTCGATCGATTGGATTCGTCAGCTCACGCTGTCCGGGGACCTCGGATATACGGAGAACGAGCGCCGCGGATTCGTGGAGAGTCGGGCTCGCGGAGGCCAACTTCAGGTGGAGCTGGAGAACAGCGACAATTTCGGCTTGGGTGTCACCGACAATTACGAAAACCTGATCGAGGACACGAGGATATCCGGCGCCACGATTCCCGCCGGCCGGTATTCCTTCACCGACGCTCAGGTCAGCTACAACTTCGGCCCCCAACGACGCGTATCCGGCAGGGTTTCGCTTCGATGGGGCAGCTTCTTCGCCGGGAGCGTCACCTCTCTCGGCCTCGGCAACGGGCTGGTCGAGGTGCTACCACAACTCTCGCTCGAACCGAGCATCGAGTTCAACTGGATCGATCTACCCGACCTTCAGGAATCCGCAGGCCAATTCAATCAGCACGTGGTCCGGACCCGAATGACCTATGGCCTGAGTCCACGCATGTTTGTGAGTGGGCTGGTCCAGTACAACTCGGGGAGCGATACGGTGAGCGGGAATTTCCGGTTGCGCTGGGAGTGGGCGCCGGGCAGCGAGCTCTTCATCGTGTACACGGAGGACCGGGACACGGATGTGCTAGGCCGATGGTCCGGGCTCAGCAATCGGGGCTTCGTGATCAAGATCAACCGGCTGCTGAGGATCTGACCCGGGTCGGTCGGGTCAGAGGGCCGGCACGCGGACCAGCACGTACGTGACGTGACCGCCGTCGGGCACCAGATAGGCGTGCGGTACGCGAGCGGGAATGTGGAGCACGTCTCCGGCGCGGACGGGGTGTCGGGTTCCGCCGTTGATCCTGGAGCCGGCAGCGTTGGATTCCCCGATCATCTCGCCTCCGACCAGGAGGTCTCCCTGCCCGCTCTGAACGAACACGACGTCGATGATGTCCTCGTGAAGCTCCGGTCTTCCGTCCCCGTCTCGTCGGATGAACCGAAAGCGATGGGAGAGACCGCCCGGTCCATAATCGGCCAGAGTCTCGCGTGCGGAGTCGTCCGGTCCGATGCGCGTCCCGAGCGCCGCGTTCCGACGATCGAGCTCGGCCGATCTCCACAAGGCGAAGCCAGGCGGGTCCAAGTCGGGTGCCTCCCCGTCCGGCTCCGCGACGACCTCGCCCGCGAACAAGGGCACTCGTACGAGGACGTAGGTGACGTGACCACCATCCGGAACGAGGTAGGCGTGTGGGGTCCCCGCCGGGATGCGGATTACGTCGCCGGTAGCAACGGGATACCGCCGTCCACCCTCGATCGCAGTGCCGAGGTCGCCCGTTCGCCCCAGCATTTCTCCTCCCACCAGGAGCGTTCCCTCGCCGCTCTGTATGTACACGACGTCGTTGATCTCGTCGTGCATCTCCGGCCTCCCATCCGAATCTCGCCGGATGTATCGGAAGCGATGTGACCCAGAGGGTGTGACGTAGTCTGCGAGCGTCTCTCGGGCCGAGCCATCCGGTCCGATCCGGTTCCCGAGGGCCGCGCTCCTCTCCTCGAGCTCCGTCGCGCCCCACACGATGAAACCGGGATCCTGGGACTGAGGCATCGACACGAGGGCCAGAGCGAGCGGAAGCAGGACCGGGGGGACGATCATGAAGGGAGCTCCTTGTCGGATTGATCACCGAGTCGAGGTCGGTACGATGTTCGACAGTAAAGGACGCGTCGCTTTCTTGCACCCCCTTCCAGCGGCCGGCATCTTTCGCCTACTCGCCACAGTGGCGGGTGCTTCGCCCCAGTGGGGAGGTCTGGAGCATCGTGGATGGCGCGCAGCCGAAGGACGCAGCTCCAGTCAGGATCCTCCCGCCTCTCGTGCCGCTCGGGACGCTGCTTCTTGGCATCGTGCTGGACTCGATCTGGCCGCTGGATCTAGGAGTCGAGGTCTCGGCGACGACCCGATACTGGATCGGAGGAACGATCAGCTTGGCCGCCTTCGTCGGACTGGGACTTTGGCCTGAGCTCCTCTTCCGCCGGACGGGCCAGGACGGAAAGCCGTGGACCTCGACACGGGAGATCGTCGACAGGGGGCCCTTCCGTCTGACACGCAACCCGATCTATCTGATGATGATTCTGATCTGCATCGGTTTCGCGGTGGTCCTGATGAACGCGTGGATCGTGCTCCTGACACCGGCTTGCGGCTGGATCCTTCAGAGGTTCGCGATCGTTCCGGAGGAAGCGTACCTCGAGCAGAAGTTCGGTGACGTCTATCTGGCCTACAAGAAGAGGGTACGTCGATGGATCTAGTGGACACGATCCGTTCGAGTCGGCCCGCTCAACCCTTCACGCGGAACGAAACATGAGACACCCGGCCTTCGTCTTTTCATCACTTCTCTGGCTGCCTGCCGCGTTGGCCGCGCAGGACTTCGACACCGTCGAGATCTCGGCCACTCAGGTCACGCCGAGCATCTACATGCTTCAGGGAAGCGGAGGGAACGTCGGGGTCTCCATCGGGGACGACGGCACCTTGATCGTGGACGATCAGTTCGCTCCGCTGACCGACAAGATCTTGGCCGCGATCGCAGAGCTGACGGACGAGCCGGTGGAGTACGTCGTCAACACTCACTTCCACTACGATCATACGGATGGCAACGAGAACTTCGGTGGTATGGGTGCGGCCATCGTCGCACACGAAAACGCACGCGTCCGCATGACGACCGATCAGTTCGTGCGGGTTCGCCCGCAGCCCGCGTATTCGCCGGAAGGGCTACCGGAGATCACGTTCGACCAGTCCGTTCGGCTGCACTTCAACGGGCAAACGATTGATATCCTCCATCTAGGAAACGCCCATACCGACGGTGACGCGGTGATCTACTTCCGGGAGGCCAACGTGATGCACACGGGCGATGTCTTCGTCCGATACGGGCTTCCTTTCATCGACGTCGGGAATGGGGGCTCGATCAACGGCATGATCCGTTTCGTGGATGCGATCACCCACGTGATCGATCAGGATACGGCTGTGATCCCGGGACACGGAGCCGTCGCCTCCCGCCAGGACGTCGTCGAGTACGCCGTGATGCTTCGCACGATCCGAGATCGGGTCCAGGACGCGATCGACCAGGGTCGATCGCTGCAACAGATTCTGCAGTCGAACCCGACGCAGGGCTTTGGTCCCGGAGATGCGGAGGAGTTCGTCACGAACGTCTACAACGGGCTCGCTCCGTAGCGTGGTGATATCCCGGCCTCCTGGGCTGCTCACCGACGAGGGCCGAAGTGAAGAGTAGGTGGCGCCGGATTGCGACGTACGTGGGTGTGGCGACGTGCCTCGGCACCGGCTCTTTGAGTGCCCAGGACGCGTCGGTGCCCACGAAGGTCGCGGAGTCGTTTCTCGGGCGTTGGTCCGCGACCGTCGACGGGCCCGACGGCTTCATCCACTTGCAGTTCGACCTCGCCGACGACGGTGGACAGGTGGCCGGGCTGGTCTGGACTCCAGATGGAACCATGAAGCTGATCGAGGAGATCATGATGACCGGGCCTGAGCTCATGCTCAGCTACAGGATGGACGTAGGAGCCGCGGGGTTCCGAGTGGTCCTGTACCTGCTCCCCGAAGGAGAGCACATGTCGATCACGCTGAATGCCGGCGGTGGCATGTTCATCGGGAAGGGGAAGGGAGTCCGCCGGTGAATAGCGCGGAGCGGGATTCCTCCGCAATCAGGAGGACGGTGACGATTCCCTGGGATCTGGTGAACGAGACCCTCGCACAGTTCTTCCGGATCAAAGGGAAGGTCGCCCGCTGGCCGGATCGTCCCCAGGGGAGGGACGGCTGGGGAGCGACCACGGAATCGGTGAACCCCTGGCGTGCCCCCCGCTGAGAATCAGGCGGTGCGCTGCCTTCGTAGGGGTGGCCTCCTCGCACTCCTTCTCCTGGCGGGGACGAGTCCTCGGCTGCTGGCGCAGAACCCATGCTTCGAGGGTAGCGTCGACCATCGAGCCGGATGCGGATTCGGCGCGCCCCGCTGGGCGGGCGAGCTCACCTCGCTCAGCGCCAACGGATTGCTGGGCGCTCTCACCGGCGGATTGATTCAGCACTTTCGCGGTGGCTCCTTTCAGGACGGGTTCGTTCGCGGAGCACTGGGCGGGGCCATCGCATACGCCGGCAAGCGAGTAGCCGCCGAGGGGTTTTCCGGTGCCGGATGGATTGGCCGTGGCGTCGCGGCCGTGGGTTCTTCCGCCGTGCGGAACGCTAGCGAGTCGACTCCCTCCTTCTCGCACCTCACTCTTCCCTTCGGCCCCCTTTGGCTCGACATCGACACCCCGGAATGGGCCGTCGGAGCGCGTGTGGACCCGGTGGCACTAGGCTGGATTCTCTACGCCGTAGCTGAGAACGAGCTCGAGATCGACTGGAGCGAGACCCTGTCGGACGGTGCACCTGTCTTCCTCACTCGCAACCGATCGCTCCAGCTTTCCGGGGACAGCGTCCACACCGCGGGTGTGACCAACGCGGGCGTTGTCTTCCTCGCGGACGTGCCCGCGTTCGGCTCCTCGCACGCCCGTCGGCAGCGCGCACATGAGCGGGTGCACGTTCTGCAGGAGGATCAGCTGTCCATCATGTGGACCGATCCGCTCGCGCAGTGGGTCCTCAGCCGAACGCCGGCCCCGAGGGGCGCCACCTCTCTGCTCTTCGTGAACCTCTCCACGGAGATCCTACGGACTCTGGGTGGCGCGATTCCGGAGCACGGTGACCGGCCCTGGGAGCTCGAGTCGATCTTCCTCGCCCGATGATTCGTCTGATGGTCGTGGCGTTCACGGCAGCATTCGCGACAGCCTGCATCGACTTCGTGGACCCCAACATCCCGGGCATCTCGGATCGCGGCTCGGCCGCCGTTTTGGAGGCGCGGATCACCGTGACGGACAGCGGTCGCGTGAATGCGGATGTCAAGGTATTGCCGGGCCTCGATTTCGAGGGTTTTCGACGCGTCGTCTTGACGCCGCGACTCGAAGCGATGGACCGGATACTCCAGCCGGACACTGTGAGACGTGACGGGACCCTTCGCTACGTCGAGGTCTGGGACGTGGACCCCGACATCGTTTTGGGACCGATTACCCTTCGTGGACCGGAAATCGACGGCGTCGTGGCCCCACCGCCCTCGATCGAATGGTTCGGGGTTCGTCGCGCCGGCCCGGATTCCCTGCGACTCGAGGAAGGAAAGGACCTGTGGTTGGGGGTGATCGCGGTGGAAGGCCCGTCAACGCCACCCCCGTCCATCCGCCAGTGGTTTCTGACTCTGACCTCGGGCGACCACTCGTTTCGCCTGAGTTCGGATGGGAGTCCTCCCGACTCGATCCGGGTGCCTCCGAACTGGATCCCCGTCGGCGACACCGTGCACGCGCGGCTCATCTTCACGCAGTCGCACGTTCTGAATGAATCGCCCGGAGACTACACGGGTGTGATCACAGCAGACACGCGGCTGTTCTGGTTCATCCTGAAGGACTCATGACGATCTGGCCATCGCGTCCCATCGAAATCCTTGCCCCCTCATTGACCCGCGGGCATCTTCCTTCTAGCTAGCCTCCGAGCTGCAGTTCCAGCCATTCTTCGACCAGGCGGAGAGATGATCGCGCGGTATTCGACGCTTCTGTGCATGCTGATCTGTGCGAATGCGGTGCTGGGCGCGAGCTCGGTCGCATCGGGGCAGTCGCTCGACACCGGAGGCTCGGGTTGGGTCGTACCCAGAACCTCCGACGGGCATCCGGACCTTCAGGGAAACTGGACGAACGTGACGCTCACTCCCTTCGAGCGGGAGGAGGGCAGAGGGCCGGTGTTCACCTTGGAGGAGGTTCGGTCGATCGAGCAGGGGACGGAGGAATGTCCCCCGAATCCCGGAACGGTGGACTGCGGGAGGGCCTCCGCAGCCGATCCTTCGGCGGCCGGCACCGTGAGCAATGAAGCGATCCTTCGCGGGCGTGAATACAACGAAGTCTATTGGGATCGAGGCTCACAAGTCGCGATCGTGAACGGAGAACCCCGCTCCTCTCTGCTGACCAGGCCGGCCGATGGACGCCGACCTCCCCTCACTCCGGAAGGTCAGCGCCGGGTTCAGGATCATCGGGCGCTGCGAGACCGGTTCGAGCAGTACGATCACCCAGAGCTTCGACCGCTGGGGGAAAGATGCATCGTGTCGTTCGGATCGAGTGCCGGACCGCCCATGATCCCGAACCAGGCCTACAACAACAACTACACGATCGTGCAGAACGCCGATCATGTGATGATCCAGACCGAGATGGTTCACGACGTGAGAATCATCCGTCTGGGAGAGCCCGAGCCGCTGCCCGCGCACGTGCGACCGTGGTTCGGCGATTCGTGGGGTCGCTGGGAGGGGAACACGCTCGTGGCAGAGACCACGAACTTTCATCCGGAGCAGACCTTCCGAGGCATCCCGCCGTCGGAACACTTGAAGGTCATCGAGCGTTTCACGCGGGTCGATGATGCCACGATCCTCTACGAGTTCACGATAGAGGATCCTACTACCTACACGGAACCGTGGGGCGGCGAGATCCCGTTCAGGAGGTTTGATGACCTCCTCTACGAGTACGCCTGCCACGAGGGCAACTACTCGCTCTTCGGCGTTTTGAGTGGTGCCCGCTACCAGGAGCGCCTGGAGGCGGAGGAACAGACCGAGCAGCGGTGAGACGCGGATCCCCGAAGGGAACAGAGCCGATGAGCATGACCATGAGAAGCCTGACGACCTCGATCGCGGTATTGGTGTGGACAGTCCTTGCCACGACGGTGCAGGCGCAGGATGCCGTTCGCGGTCCGGTGGGACCGAGCCCATACGACGTGATCTCGGGCTGGCACCAGCCGTTCGCCGAAGAGGGCTTCGCGTTCGGAGGGAACTCCGGCGTCTTCGCGGAATCTCCGGACCGTATCTTCATCGCTCAGCGGGGGGAGACGCGCCTACCGGACCCCATCCCGCCCGAGTTCGAGCAGCACGCGGGCACCCTCGGCTTCAACGTGCTTCGGGACACTGAGCTCCGCACCTGGCAGAACTGCCTCTACACGCTCGATGGAGACGGAAGGGCGATCGAGATCTGGAAACAGTGGGACTACCTGTGCGAGGGCTCCGACGGACCCGGTCCCCATAGGTTACGGATCAGCCCGTACGATCCCGAGCGGCGCGTCTGGGTCGTCAACGAGACGTTCCATCAGATCCATGTGTTCTCGAACGATGGAAGCCAGCTACTGATGACCTTGGGCGAGAAGGGGGTGCCCGGGGACGACGAAACGCACTTCGGTCGACCGCAGGACGTGGCGTTTCTACCCGACGGCCGAATCCTCGTAGCGGATGGTCTGGACAATCATCGGGTGATCATCCTGGATGGAGACGCGAACTACATCTCGGAGTTCGGGGGTTTCGGGGAGGGTCCAGGTCAGTTCAACGGCATTCACGCGATCGGGATCGGCCCAGACGGACTGATCTTCGCCTTGGATCGTTCCGGAGGGAGGGTCAACGTGTTCCGGACCACCGATGATCCGGCCGAGGTCGAGTTCGTCGACGTTTGGTCCGGTTTCACGCTTCCCCTGGATATCATCGTCAACGATGACGCCTTGTGGATCACGGACCTTGGACCTCTCCGTTTCGTCAAGCTGGATTTCGAGGGGAATCACCTCTACACATGGCTCGTGCCTAGGGAGCTGCCGGACGGATACATCGAAGTCCATACCTTCTCCGTCGACTCGGATCTGAATCTGTACGGCGGAGACAACCAGTACGGCCGCACACAAAAGCTGGTCCCAAAGCCCGACGCGGATCCGGACCTGATCATCCAGCCGCCCTGGGTGGCCCGGTAGCGGCGTCTGGCGATTGGGCCGAGTCGTAGAGTGCGAGGAGCACGGCGACCAGCCGGCCACATTCGCATGCCAACATCTGGTCCGGAGCCTGCGTTCCGGCGATAGGGTCGGGTGGCACAGACCGACCATTGCTCCCGTTCCTCGAAGGCATCGCGCATGAGCGTTCGTCCCAGTCGCGTGATCAGGCCGCCGATCCGTGAGATCCATCTAGCCGCCCCGGCCGTGACAGTCCTCCTCTGCCTGGCCCTCGGAGGCTGTGGCAGCAGCACCGAGCCGGAGCCCGCCACGCTGGGAAGCATCTACAGCTACTCCATCGACATCGTCAACGAACGCGAGGGCATGGTCTGCGCCGTGGAAGGCATGATCACTTTCGTTCAGGAGGATGCCGACTTCGAGGGAGTGGGCGAAGAGGTCGTCTCGTGCAGCGGCTTGGGTACCGAATTCACGGAGGAAGAAGGCCAGGCGTTCGAGGGAATGTTCAGAGGCAGACGACTCAATTTCGACTTCAACGTTCTGAACGCGCCCTGTGAGGCCAGGGGGCGTTCGACCGGCGATCCCGTCCAGAGCATGTCGGGCACGGCAACCTGCCTGTTTCTCGTGAACGGACGGATCTTCCAGCTGGAAGGGCCGTGGCAGGCTCAGCTGATGTGAAGGGCCGGCTTCGGGCATGAAGCTCTGGATCGACGCGGATGCAGCTCCCCGAGACGTCAAGGAGATCGTCTTCCGCAGCGCCCGACGGCTCGAGATCGAAGTGACCCTCGTCTCCAATCAGCGCCTGTTCGTTCCCATGAACAATCGTTTCGTGACGGCGGTTCGGGTCGAGGGCGGACCCGACCGAGCCGACGACTACATCGCGGAGCAGGCGCAGGTCGGAGATCTCGCGGTGACCGCGGACATCCCGCTGGCCGCTCGGCTAGTCGAGAGGGGCGTGGTCACCATCGATCCGAGGGGAACGGAGTACAGCGGGGAGAACATCGGCGAGCGGCTTTCGATTCGTGACTTCATGGAGCAGGTACGTCTGAGTGGAGTGGAGACAGGGGGCCCGAAGGCATACGGTGCGAGGGACAAACGATCTTTCGCAAACGCCTTGGACCGGGTCCTGACTCGGATGATTCGGGGGTAGGGGGGATGCACCCAGGAAGGTTACGCCTCGTGCTCAGGGCCACTCCGTTCGTGGTGGCCTTCCGACTTGAACCATGAGCCGTTGGAGAGGACTCGAGATCGAGAGTGAAGGGACCGGAATCTCCCGGCCCCTCAGCGAGCAGGTGAACCTCCTCGGCGCCATGCTCGGCGAAGCGATCCGCCGCAGGTACGGCGACGTCGCGCTGGAGCGGGTAGAGACCCTGCGACGGCTCTGCAAAGAAGCGGAGTCGGGAGACGACCCGCGCGGCCGTGAACGCGCTGCAGAGCTGATCGCGCGGCTGGACTTCGACGACGCGTTGATACTCGTTCGGGCGTTTACCTCGTTCTTCCACCTGATCAATCAGGCCGAGAAACGAGAGATCGTGAGGATCAACAGAGAGCGTTCGCGCAGCGGAGCGAGGCCGGACTCCGCCGCGGAGGCTCTGGAGGCGCTCCACCGCGACGGCCGCTCCCTCGAAGAGGTGCGGACGCTACTCGCTCAGCTCGACATCCAGCCCACCTTGACCGCACACCCCACCGAGGCACGACCCTCGGCGGTTCTCGAGAAGCAAAGCGCGCTGGCCGATCTGCTTGTCGGGCTTGGGAAAGGGGATCCGACTCCCCTCGAGCGAGATCGAATCCTCGACGAGCTCTTCAACCTGATCGCGCTTCTTCTGGCCACCGACGAGATCCGCACGGAGCAGCCACAGGTGGACGACGAGGTCGAGCAGGGTCTGCACTTCCTCTTGGGAACGATCTGGGAGGCGGTCCCCGCCGTCTACGAGGACGTTTCGCGAGCCCTCGAGCGCTTGTGGGGAGAGACCCTGGAAGTCCCCTCCTTCTTGAGATACCGGTCTTGGATCGGAAGCGACCGGGACGGTAATCCGAACGTCACTGCGGCCGTCACGCGTAGAACCATCGAAACGCAGCGGAGTCGCGTGATTGAACGGTACCGAGGTGAGCTGCGGGAGCTGGCTCGCGATCTGAGCGTCTCCGATAGGCAGGTCGAGGTGCCGGAGCCCTTGTCGGCTTCGATCGAATCCGACCTGATGGAGCTGGGAATCACAGGCCGGGAGTCGCCCACGGTCTCACGCGGACAGCCGTTTCGGCTGAAGCTGTCACTCATGGACCGGCGCCTCGCACGACTTGCCGATGGGGCGACGCCAGGGGACTACGACAGCAAGGCCTTCATCGCGGATCTGAAGCTCCTGGGTGAGGCCTTGCAGTCGGTTGGACTCAGCCCGGTCGCCCGTCGAGGGCGGCTGGCTCGCATCATGACGTTGGCGAAAACCTTCGGATTCCATCTGGCGACTCTCGACATCCGGCAGCACAGCGCAGTCCATGAGCGGGCAGTGGCGACGCTTCTTCGAGTCGGCGGTCTCACGAAGGACTATCAAAGGCTCGCCGAACACGACAAGATCGAGATCCTAGAGAGAGTCTTGGGCCAGCAGGAGCCGCTCGTTCGCCCCGGAGCCCTTGGGTCCGAGTCCGGCGACGGGCTCGGAGAAGAGATTGCAGATCTGCTGGAAGCCTTCGACGTGGTTCGGCAGGCGGTCGAGCGGGAGCCCCGGTCGGTAGGCAGCTGGATCGTCAGCATGACGCACAGCGTGAGCGACCTTCTCGAGCCCATGCTGCTCGCACGCGAGGCAGGTGTCTGGAGCCATGCCAGGGGTGAGGTCCGCTGCCCCATCGACTTCGTGCCTTTGTTCGAGACGGTCGAGGACCTCGAGGCTGCTGCGGGTCGAATGGAGGAGCTTTACCGAAACCCTCTGTACCAGTCACAACTCCGTGCACGCGGCGGGGTCCAGGAGGTCATGCTCGGCTACTCCGACAGCAACAAGGACGGCGGCTACTGGGCCGCGAATTGGGCTTTGCACAAAGCGCAGGAAGCACTGGGTCGCTCCGCGATGGAGCACGGCGTCATCTTGCGGCTATTCCACGGTCGCGGAGGTACCGTAGCGCGCGGGGGAGGTCGCGCCAACCGGGCGATTCTCGCGATGCCCAGGTCCGTTCACAACGGTCGAATTCGATTCACGGAACAAGGCGAGGTCATCACCTTTCGGTACGGTCTGCAGGCCATCGCTCACCGGCATCTCGAACAGATCGTGGGGGCCATGCTTCGAGCGACCGCGGCCACGGCGGAATCGGAGGCCCTGGGCTGCCCGGACGTTGCATCATCCGGTCGCATGGAGCGCATAGCCCAGGTTTCCATGCGCGCGTACCGGACCCTGATCGATGACCCGGACTTCTGGCCTGCCTATCTTCGCGTTACGCCGATCCGCGCGATCAGCGGGAGGCCGATCGGGTCTCGGCCTGCCTCGCGCGGGCACCCGTCCGGTTCCGATCCTGACTTCCAGAGCCTTCGTGCCATCCCCTGGGTCTTTGCGTGGACCCAGATCCGAGCGACGGCCCCAGGATGGTACGGGGTGGGCCGTGCACTGGAGAGCGCAGTCCGCGAAGAGCCGGCGGTCCTCGAACGACTCGGACGCGAGTACGAGTCGTGGCCGTTCCTACGCGCGGTGGTGGACAACGCCCTTCGAGAGATGGCGCGGGCCCGGCTGGAAATCACCGCCCTCTACGTGAGTCGGCTCGGATCCGAGACCGACCAGAAGGTCCTCGCATCGCTGAAATCCGACTTCGAACTGGCCCGCCGTCACCTGCTCGCGATCTCGGGGCAGGAGGGGCTCTTGTCGCGAACACCCGTGATCCAGAAGTCGATCCGGCTTCGGAACCCGTATACGGACGTTCTGAATCTCCTCCAAGTCGAGCTCCTCGAGCGTCGGGATGACCAGGGAGACATGGGTGACGCCTTGGCCTTGAGCGTTAACGGTCTCGCCGCCGCGATGCAGAGCACGGGATAGGTCCCGACCGCGTCCGGCGTCTACCCGACGCGCGCGACCCTACGGCATCGTCGTGAAGACATGTTCGGTGATGGTCTTGTTACCGTTCTCCGCGATAGCCAGGACCTCGACCTTGTACTCGGCGCCCGGCTCCATGAACTCGTCCGGGATTGGGAAGCTCGTCGCGTCGCCATCCAGCTCCACGAAGAGCTCGCCTCCGCCGGTCTCGCTGAACACGATCAGCTCGTAGCCGTCCAAGCCTGCGATGGCCTCCCATTCGATTACGACCCCAGTAGCAGCGATCACATCCCCGTCCACCGGGGTGAACACGGGTGCGGGGGGCAACGCGTGTGAGAGCTCCGCCGTGCCCCTCAGCCGGTCGCCCTCGACCGTACGGCCGAAGAACTCGTATTCGCCCGGCGGGATCGAGCCGAGCACGATCGCCGGCGAGGGCTCGGCAGTCTCGAAGCGGAGTTCCGTCGGCCAAGGAGCATACGTGGAAGCGATTCCATGACAGATGCGGGTAGTGACGCACGGTCTCCGGGCGTGGCCGCACGGGGAGGAACCATGGCCTTCCGCGGAGGATTCGAAGGACAGGATCCAGGTATCGGAGGCTGTGATGACGACTGAGCGGAAGGGCCGCCGGTTGCGGCTCACTCGGACGAGAGCGGTTCTCGTCGGGCTACTGGGTCTGGCGGCCTGTGGAGAGGGAGGCGACCCGGTCGACCTGTCCCCGCCAGACATGAACCCCCTGTCCTGCGACCTGGAATCCCGGTTCCTCGTCACCGGTGCGGTGATCGACGGGATCCCGTCCATCGACGAGCCGAATTGGGTTGCGGCCGCGGAGCGGGTTCCCGCGTACCTGGATGCCGACACTAGAATCATCGGTCTTCAGGTGGATGAGACCGCTTACGCGATTCCACACAACGTCTTGTGGTTCCATGAGATCGTGAACCTCGACACCGCCGGAGAGCATCTCGCCGTCACTTACTGCCCCCTTACGGGCTCGTCGCTCGTATTCGATCGAGCTCCCGTGGGTGACGCGACGTTCGGGGTCTCCGGGCTTCTGTACAAGAACAACCTCATCCTCTACGACCGGAACGATCTCACGTCGCGGTGGCCGCAGATGGTGGGGGAAGCGCGGTGCGGCCCGCGGGCGAACACACCGCTGCCGCAATGGCCGGTCACCGAGACGACTTGGGGGGCCTGGCTGGCGCTTCACCCGCGTACCCTCGTGCTGTCCGAGGATCAGGGACACTCGCTGGACTACCGAGCGAGTAATTACCCCTACGGATTCTATGAGGACTACCGGGTGACCTCATTCTTCATCCGCCGGGCCATGCCCGATCTGGACCATCGTCGGCCGACGAAGGAGCGAGTCCTCGGCGTGCCACCGGAGCGTGGATCGACCTCAGGAGGGGAGAAGGGAGAGGGGGAACCTGGGATTGCGTTTCCATTCGACGCGCTCATGGATCTCCCAGGAGTCGTACAGGTGGTCGACTTCGAGTGGGCCGGGGGGCCGGCGGTCGTGCTCTGGGACGATTTGGCAAAGGGGGGGATGGGCTATCGTCCCCGGACCAGCGCGGGCGTCAATGTGAGCTTGACGGCCGAGGCATCGGGGATCGTGGACCTGGAGACCGGAAGTCTCTGGAGCATCGACGGAAGGGCCGTCTCGGGCCCGCTCGAGGGCAGTCGGCTGGTGCCGCTCGAGCGTACTCATGTCGCCTTCTGGGGTGCCTGGGCGGCCTTCTACCCTCAAACCGTTCTCTGGGAAGGATGAGCTTCGCCGATAGGAGGTAAGCCGTTTGACGAGGCTCTCCGATCCGGTGTATTCCTTCGACGGTGACGTCGTATTCCAACCCCCAGAGGAATCATGAGCTCCTTCCCCGGTCGTGCTGCCTGGTCTTTCCTGCTCTTGTCGCTGGCCATCCTGGCGGTGGTTGACGAAGGCCTCAGCCGGGTCTCTCAGGCCGCGCAGAGCCAAGACGTGGAACTCGAGATCATTCCGGTCCAAGGGAGCGTCTACATGCTCCAGACCCCCACGGCTGGAGGAAACGTCGGCGTTCTTCCTGGGCCGGAGGGCGTCTTGCTGGTCGACGACCAGGTTCCAAACTTGGCCGAAAGCGTCGTTCGAGGCGTCCGAGGCATCACGGACGACCCGATTCGGTTCGTCATCAATACGCACATCCACATCGACCACATCGGCGGAAACGAGCTCCTCGCAGAGCTTGGAGCGACGATCATCGCGCACGAGAACGTCCAGCGGCGGATGCTTCGAGAGCTGCGCATCCCGCGTGGCGGGGGACGATTCATGCCACAGCCGCCGGAAAGCGCACGCCCCACCGTCACCTTCGACAACGCGCTGACCTTTCGAATGAACGACGAGGAGGTCCGGGTGTTTCTCGTTCCGCCCGCGCACACCGACGGGGATGCGTTCGTCTATTTCGCAGATTCGGACGTCCTCCACACGGGTGACGTCTTCCGGACCAACATGTACCCGATCGTCGACGTCTATAACGGGGGGAGCGTGAGTGGCATGATCAAGGCCATGGACATCGCGATCGAGATTGCCGGCCCCAACACCAAGGTGATTCCCGGGCACGGGTTCGGGGTCGCCGATCGCGACAGTCTGATCGAGGTCCGAGAGATGATCGCCGACCTCACCCTCACGGTCACCGAGATGATCGCCGGCGGGATGAATCTGGAGGACGTGATGGCAGCGGCCCCCAGTGCGGAGTACGACGAGAAGTGGGGACAGGTCCCATCGTGGAACGCGAACGACCTCGTGCCGATCATCTACAACGAGGTCGGTGGCGCACCGCCCGGAGCATCAACCAACTAGCTCGACCTCGAGAATTCGATCGGTGACCTCTCGCAGGTCCGACCCCACCACATCCGGGTGCTCATCCAGGCTACCGAGAAGCTTGCCAGGTCGAGCCAGGAAAGCGCCGGTGCATCCGGCGCGAATGGCCCCGGTGACGTCCCAGCTGTGGGCTGCGACCAGACGCATTCCCGAGGGCTCCACCACCAGACGCTGAGCGGCCATTCGGTAGACCTCGGGATGGGGCTTCAGGCGCCGTGCGTACTCGACCGACAGGACTTGCTCGAAGAACCCATGGAGCCCGGCGTGCTCGAGCTGAGCGTCGGCGGCTGCCTTCGTCGAGTTGGTCAACGCCGCCAGACGAAGACCCGATTCCTGAAGACGGCCCAAGCTCTCGGGTACGTCCGGGTGGGCGGGCAGTGCAAGCATGCCGAGCAGGATCTCACGCGCGTCGGGTTCCGACAGCACGACTTTACGGCTCTCTGCGGTCATCTCCAGAGCGGCTTGGCCGATGGACCCGAAGTCCACGTAGTGGTTCGTGATGACGGAGACGAAGGCCGTGCTGATCATTCGGGCGAACCACTCCTGGCGCGCCTCCGTCTCGCCGAACGCTCGCTCGAAGGCGGGATCGAGTGCAGCCAGATCCAGAAGGGTCTCGTTCACGTCGAACACGATGACGCGGGGCGTCTTGGAAGACCGGGGGGTCATGACGTCCACATAGAGCGCGAAGGGCGCTGGCGCAAGCTGCCTCGGGTGCCCTTCGCAACTGCCGCGGGTACGCTGATGGAGACGAAGACCCTTTTCATGCGCCTGCAGACGTCACCCACTCACCCCCCGTCCGCGACGGTGAGCGTTGCGTCCGCGCTTGCGGCAACGCCGACCACGAGTCCACCGCGACGCGCCGCAACCCCGAGGATCCTGAGCGATTCCACCGTTCCCTCAAGGCTGACACGGTCCGACAGATCACGGTTGAGTCCCTCACGAAGCCGATCGGCGGCCCATGCCAGGACACTCTCCACGGGCCAATGCGCTCGCTCCCGAAGGATCGCCTCCAGCCCCGCGTCGGCGATCCACGACGCGCCCGAAAGGAGCAGATTGGACGTGGAGATCGAGAAGGCGAGGTCGGGCACCGATACGACGTCCGTCGCCGGGTCGAACACG
>JAHEKL010000149.1 GCA_024638345.1 Gammaproteobacteria bacterium
GGATCGCGCGGCGGATCGCCGCAACGTCCAAGAGGTCGGTCGGACAGATCTGGACGCCGGTCAGATCTGTAGTGGGAGACGAGCTTCCCGGCCTCGTGAGGGCGACGACCTCGTCCCCGCGGTCACAGACCAGACGACAGAGCTTCGGTCCGATGAAGCCTGTGGTTCCCGTGATCGCCCAGCGGCTCAAGCAAGCCCCGTCGGAAGCAGTTTCAAGAGATCCCGCACCAGTCGATTCGCGGCTCGACAAGGTTCACGTGGCCTCGCTCGGCGATCCATCCAGATCCCAGAAGACCTAGGCCCACGGGGCCGCTCGCAGGAGTAATGGCTGTAAGTCCCATGGCCACTCTGGAAGGAGATGTCTAGGCGGTCGTCCAGGAGAGGTTCCCTAGGGATCGACAGGGCGGTAATTGACCCCGATTGTCTGGAGACGATCGAGATGCCCATCGACTCGACTCAGGAAGTCTTCGAGGTTCTTTCGCTCGGGAGGGGACCATACCACCTCGGAGAGTGCGAACAGACGTGGGAAGACCATGTACTCGACGTGAGAGGGGGTCTTCATGTACTCGGTCCAAACGTTCGCTTGAGCTCCGAGGATGTGACGGGCCTCGTCGGGCGCGAGCTCCCTCGGGACGGGCTCGTATTGATAGACGGAGTCGAGCGGCAGAAAGCCCCCGATCGCCAACGGCTCCCTCTCCTGATCTTCCGACTGGTAGTAGTCGAAATAGAGATGGCTGTAGGGAGTCATGACCACGTCGTGACCGAGTCGGGCCGCCTCGATACCACCGACGGTCCCACGCCAGGACATGACGGTTGCGTTCGGTGCCAGCCCGCCTTCCAGAATCTCATCCCATCCAATCAGACGCCGCCCGTTGGCGTTGAGAAACCGCTCGATTCGTCGAATGAACCAGCTTTGTACTTCGTGCTCGTCGGCCAAGCCCTCACGAACCTTCAGACGACGGACGAGCTCGCTCTGCTCCCACCTTAGCTTCGGGGCCTCGTCGCCCCCTACGTGAATCAGGTCTCCAGGGAAGAGTTCGATCACCTCGATCAGGACGTTTTCGATGAACTCGAAGGTCTCCTCCGATGGGCAGTAGATGTCCTCGAAGACTCCCCAGGTAGTACCGACCTCGAAAGGTCCCTCCGTGCAGGCCAGCTCAGGATAGGCCGCAAGGGCCGCCAGCGAGTGCCCCGGCATCTCTATTTCGGGCACGATCGTCACGTAACGCTCCTGCGCGTAGGACACGATGTCGAGGATCTCCTCCTTCGTGTAGTAGCCTCCGTAGCGCTGACCGTCCCCATTGAAGGGCTCCCTACCGTGACCGACATGGGTCTCTGAACGATAGGCGCCCACCTCCGTAAGGCGTGGGTATCGGTCGATCTCGATCCGCCAACCCTGATCTTCGGTGAGATGCCAGTGGAAACGGTTGAACTTGTAGCGGGACATTAGGTCGATATAGTGCTTCACGAACTCCGGCTCGAAGAAGTGCCTCGCGACGTCGAGGTGCATGCCTCGATAGGGGAAGCGCGGCGAGTCGTCTATTCGGACGGAGGGGATTTCGAGCGAGCCGGACCCGAAAACGACACCTGCCGTCACTTCGGCGGGGAGAAGCTGGGACAGGGTTTGGAGTCCGTAGTGGAGCCCGGCGTGGTCGTTTCCCAGCACGGAGATGCCCCTTGGGCCGATCTCCAGACCATAGCCCTCCGCGGGGCCCTGACCAGTGACGCCAGCATGGAAGTCGCCGTCCTCGCCAATTACGAGTGAGACGTTGAGCGCGGAGCGAACGGGCGCGGCCCAGAGCTCGACGATCCCCCGCATCTCCTCATCGGACGGATCACCGAGTGTGATGGCCGTTTCGGCGTCCAAGACGTAAGCACCTCGACCCGTTTCGAGGTGCTCGGGAATCGGGATGAGGGCGGGAAGCGGGTCGGAGCTGCAGCCGGTCGGCACAATAGCGGCAAGGACAAGAAAGCGCTGGAAGCGGGTTCGTGCGGGTCTCGAGCTCACAGGAAGCCCCGTCTCGCGTGATTTGCTCGACTCCCCAAGAAGATAAGGCAACTGAAGGTTACGTCTCCCCCCGGAGCGGTATCCGGTCATCGCGACAGCCGCGGACGACAGTCCGTGCAGCGGTTGCCGCGTCTCTGGGCCGGATCGTATCCTCAGTCCTCGAGAGATTTCACTCACCGGCCTGACGAATCCAAGTGCCGTCCCCCTCTCATCACCGTCCCGACGGTCGGTTCCGGAATCCATGGCCAGAGGCGGCGCAGGACGACGCCATTCGGTCACGCTTCCTTCAGGTCGCGTGGGAATGGATCACCAAGCGCATGCCGCCCGATCCTGCCCCGGGTGAGCTGCTCCTGGGAGAGCCCGAGGTGGCCCATCCGTTCGTATCCAACCGGGAGCTTCGGGTCACATGGATCGGGCACGCGTCGTTCCTTCTGCAGCTGCCTGGGGCCAACCTTCTGACGGACCCGATCTGGTCGGCACGTGCGTCGCCCATCTCCTTCCTGGGCTTCAAGCGATTCGCACCGGCCCGACCCGAGCTGTCGCGTCTCCCGCGGATACAGGCCGTTCTGCTCTCGCACGATCACTACGACCATCTGGATCGGGGGACGGTCCGCTCCCTTCACCGACACTTTGGAGACGAGGTGACGTGGTTCACTCCCCTCGGGTATCGCGATTGGTTCGCGCGGCTGGGGGTCACCCGCGTCATCGAGCTGGACTGGTGGGAGGAAGCCCTTCTTCCGAACAGCGACTACACCGTGACCGCGACGCCATGCCGTCACTGGACCCGACGAACGCCGTGGGGGACGAACCGTCGTCTGTGGTGCTCATGGGTAGTACTTCCCGCTCGTCGTACAGGGTTTCGACTGTATTTCGGTGGGGACTCGGGGTACGTCTCCGCCTTCGAGACCGTCGGCAACCGTCTCGGCCCCTTCGATGTGTCGCTCGTCCCTATCGGAGCCTACGAGCCTCGCTGGTTCATGGGCGCGTCGCACATGAACCCGGAGGAGGCGGTTCAAGCGTATCGGGACCTCGGCGGCTCAGGGGCCTTCATCCCGACCCACTGGGGCACCTTCCGTCTGACGTTCGAGGCACCCCTCGAGCCCCCCGAGCGTCTTCGCAGGGCGTGGCGAGCAGCTGGGCTGAGTAGCAAGTCCCTCTACGTTGCACGACACGGGCAGACCGTGACCTTCGAGAAGGGTACGGCCGGCGGAGGAGGGTAGCGGTCAGCGCGTCGGGGTCGACGCGGCTCCAGCGTGCCCGTCGCGGGCCGGTTGCCTCTCGATCGGTGCCCAGGGGTCGTCCACACCAGCACCTTCACAGAAGTCCCCGGTGTCGAGGAAGTGCGTGTGCAGACACATGAGAGGCGAGCCCAGGCCCGTGAGAAGCTCGACCGTCTCGGGGTAAGCGACACGTTGGAAGAACCCCGCGCGGCCGCCCCGAGCCATGTCGGCGGGCGACTGACCCAGTCGCGTCAGCGCCGTGACGTCCGCACCCAGAGACACGAGATACTCGATGAGCTCGTTGTCACCCCGCGAGGCAGCGTAGTGGATCGGGCGGTAGCCCCAGGAGTCGGGCATGTTCACGTCCGCCCCGTGTTCTTCCACCAAGTACCGTACGGCGGGGAGAAACTGGTCCGGCACGTTGCGAACGCTGAACGCTCCGAGCCCTAGGTATCCTCCGCCGGTGGCCGCGTGGAGCGGCCATGCGTTGGGTGCGCCCTCCGGGACGTATGGGAGCGCAGAGTCCTCCTGCTGCCGGCCGTCCTGCTGTCGCCGATCTCTCATTCCGACTTCTGGCCAGCGGGTCGGGATAGTCGGATCGGCACCATACTGGGCGAGGAGCCGCATGGCATCCAGGTCCTGGGCGAACGCGGCGCGATAGAACGGAGTCGCGCCCGTCAGATCGATTCCCATCTTGTTGAGACCATACTCCCAGTACCACAGATGCGAGTTCAGACGGACGTTCGGGTCCGCGCCGGCCTCGAGCAGCGCCTGCACTACCTGGATGTATTCTGCTGCCTGCTCGTCCTGAGCTCTGGGCTGTGGATAGTTCGACCTCGGCGCCCATTGGGTCTGGAGCGTAGCGAACAAGGGGGTGGCGCCGTCGGTTGAGGCGGCAAGATTAGGATCCGCTCCACGCTCTATGAGCATCAGCGCCAGATCGAAGTGACCATTCAGCGTGGCGATCAAGAGCGGGCTCGTCGCGTCACCACTGACCTGGTCGATGTCGGCTCCACCTTCGAGAAGTGCGACAGCTGCCTCGGCGTGGCCCTCGCGTGCCGCGTGCAGGAGAGGGGTCATTCCACCCGTTCTCCCGACGACCACTTCTCTGAACGGTGGCCGGATGACATCAGGCCCCCCCGGGTAGTCGGGCCGGACATTGGCGAGCGAATGCGGGTCCGGATCCCCCACATCGTGGCCGGACTCGATGAATTCACGTTGCGCGCGGATGGCGGCCTGCACCTGAGCCGGGCTGAGGTCTGCACCTCCAGCCTCGCCTTCCTGGAACTCCGCGATCGTCTCACGGAAGCGACGCTCCGCTTCCCGGTCCAGCGCGAGGCTTCGCAGTACGTCCACGACCTCGGTGCTCAGATCGGGATTCGCACCACCCTCCAGCAGTGCACGAACCGCCGTGGCCCGGTTCGAGCTGGCTGCAAAGATCAGAGGCGTCTGGCCCGCCGCGGACTCCCGCGCATTCGGATCGGCACCGTGGCTGAGCAGTGCCACCACCGCCTCCTCGCCCCCGATCGCGGCGGAAGCGAGATGCAGGGGGGTGACACCGCTGTTGGTGGTCACTGCTCCGAAATCGGCTCCGGCATCGAGGAGCTTCGTAACTGCCGAGGAGTGCCCGCTCCGGCTGGCGAGGTGCAGAGGGGTGTAGCTTCCGATCCGCGTCCGTGCATCGACCTGCGCCGAGGCGGAGATCAGAATCTCGAGGACTTCGTCGTGTCCGCCCTCCGCCGCCAAGTGAAGCGCGGTCATTCCGTCTCCTTCGGCCGCGTTGACGTCGGCGCCCTGCGCCAAAAGGGATCGCACCGCCTGCGCGTCTCCTTCCCGAGCAGCCTCCATGAGAGAGGCCCCCTGGGGCGCCGCCCCCGCGAGGACGAGCACCATGGCTGAGCAGAGAAGGAAGCGCGACGCTGCGCTCACGGCCGTCATGCTCCACTGCTCCCGGCCGCCGCGGGCCCGCGTGGGAAGTCGAGCGAGAACATGCCGTCGCTGTCGCCGAAGGACTGCAGTTCGTCGTGGCCGAGCTTCTGCATGAGACTCACGAAGGCGTTCGCCATCGGCGTCCCCTCAGGTGCCCTCAGGTGCACACCTCCCTCGAGCGCCCCATTGGCTCGTCCGAGCAGGAGGAGCGGTGCCCGGCGGTGGTTGTGCAGGTTGGGGTCGGCCATGGGCGATCCCCAGATGATCGCGGTCTGGTCCAGCAACGAGCTACCACCGTCGTACGTGTCCCGCATCTGAGTCAGGAAGTAGTTGAGCTGACTGAGGCGGTAGGTGTTGATCTTGTTGAAGTCCATGATGTCCGTGGACACGTTTCCGTGGTGAGAGGCACCATGGATGGACTTGGTCGTGCCGCTCTCTGGAAACGTACGGTTCGACTGGTCGAATCCGGTCTTGAAGGTGATCACTCGCGTGAGATCGGTCTGCAGAGCGAGGACCTGCAGGTCGAACATGAGCTGCATGTGTTCCTCGAACGAGTCCGGAACGCCCGACGGAGCCTCCGGCATCTCGCGCTCTTCGCCGCTGGAGTTGCGAGCCTCAACCAGCTGAATGCGTCGCTCGATCTCGCGGATGTGATCCGTGTATTGATCCAGCGCCACGCGATCTGCCGCGCCGAGCTCCCTCTTCAGCCTGGCGACCTCGGTCGCCACCCAGTCGATGATGCTCTGATTGGTGCGTCTACGAGCAGCCCGGTCCTCAGGGCTGTCGCCGGCGCCGAAGAGCCGCTCGAAAACCACGCGCGGCTCTCGTATCGCCGGGAGCGGCTGGTTCGGGGAAGCCCACGATAGCGACGTCGTGTATGCGCAGTGGTAGTTGTAGGCGCACCCGCCCCCCCGGTCGATCCCTTCGATGCACAGCTCGAGGGAAGGCAGGGCGGTGTCTCGACCGAAACGGCGCGCGTGAATCTGATCCAACGACGTTCCCAAGAAGATGTCGGACCCCTGGGTCTGCTTCGGGTGGGACTGAGTGAGGAAGACGGCTGTGGAGCGGTCGTGGTCGCCGCCGATCTCCTCGGCTCGAAAGGCCTCAGCGGAGCGGCAGTCGGTATTGCTCACGATGGTCATGTAATCACGGAACTCGTTGAGGGGCGCGAGCGTGCTGTCCGTGACGAACTCGAAGTCCCGTCCCACCTGCGCCGGAGCGAAGAGATGCCTGGCGTCCCCCCAGTCGCTCGATCCAGCCGTACCCATCGACTCTTCGATTGCCACGAGTCGCGTGAAACTCTGTCGGCGACCCCCGTCGGCCAGCAACCGGCCCGCAGGAACCATCGCGTCCAGGAACGGCAGCGCGACACTCGCGCCGACTCCCCGGAGAAACGTGCGGCGAGAGAGATGTCTTCCGGTGATGAACGTAGCCATGGCGTTAGTTCCCCTGTTCGGTCGGTTGGTCGGCCAACTCTTGGGATCGGGATAGCTGGAAGGGATCGCTCAGAGCGACTCCCAGGATCAACGAAGACATGCGGTAGTCGTTCGCTTCAGCCTGCTGGACGATCGAGCGGATTCGCGGCTGATCGAAGTACTCCGCACGGCGTCCGATTGCGTAGGCGAGCAGGTTCGCGGTGAAGTTGCGGACGAGCGGGATCGGACGTTTCATGAGCACGTCGGTCAACTCCTTCGGCGTGCTGATGTCCGTCTCGTCGTAGAAGGTGCCCTGGGTGTCGAGTGGGACGCCGTTCTCACGCATCCTTATCCTACCGGTGACGTCGTAATTGTCC
>JAHEKL010000150.1 GCA_024638345.1 Gammaproteobacteria bacterium
CGATGAGATCGTTCATCGGGAAGCCCATCGGAAGCTCGTAGTTCCCCGGCCGTCGAACGTGGCCGCTGACACAGAACAGCTTGGTGCCCGGGCTCTTCTCGGTTCCCCACTGGCGGTACCACTCCGCGCCGTTTCGGAGGATGTGCGGGACGGCGGCGAGGGTTTCGACGTTGTTGATCGTGGTGGGACGTCCGAAGACCCCTACGGCGGCCGGGAACGGCGGCTTGATGCGGGGCAGACCCCGACGCCCCTCGAGCGACTCGATGAGCGCCGTCTCCTCGCCGCAGATGTACGCGCCCGCGCCCTGGTGGACCGTCACGTCGATGTGGACCCCGGAGCCCAGGATGTCGTCACCGGCGAGACCCGCCTCGTAGGCCTCCTCCACGGCTCGTGCCAGCACCTGGTTCGCCTCGAAGAACTCTCCCCGGCAATAGAGATAGATGTGGTCCGCCTGGATGGCATAGGCCGCAATCAGACAGCCCTCGATCACCTGATGCGGCGTCCAGCGGATCAGCTCCCGATCCTTGAACGTCCCCGGCTCCGACTCGTCCGCGTTACAGCACAGATACTGCGCGCCGTTCTTCTCCTTCGGCATGAACGACCACTTGACCCCCGTCGGAAATCCGGCGCCCCCCCGCCCCCGAAGCCCCGACTCCTTCACCGTGCCGATCACGGCCTCGCGACCCAGCTCGATGGCCTTTTCCAGACCCTCGTAGCCGCCGAGCGCACGCCAGCCCTCGAGGGTCCGAGAACTCGGATCTCCCCATCCGTTGCTGAGGATGCGCACCTCGCTCGGGTGCGTGTATGGATACGCCACTATGCCGCCTCGCTCCGGAGTCTCGAGAGAATGTCGGGGACACCGTCGACGGAGACGTTCTCGAAGTACCTGGAGTTGATCTGCACCGCGGTGGCGAACCCGCACGCGGCCAGACACTCCACTTCCATTACCGTGAAGAGGCCGTCCTGGGACGTCTCGCCCAGCTCGGTGCCGGTCTGCTCGAGGAAGGCGGCGAGCACCTCATCGCCTCCGCAGAGATTGCACGAGATGTTCGTGCAGACCTGGATCAGAAAGCGGCCGACGGGGCGCTTGTTGTACATCGTGTAGAAGGACACGACCCCGCGGACGTAGGCCAGCGAAAGACCCAAACGCTCGCCTACCTCACGCATCGTCTCGTCCGACACGTGGCCTCTGAGTTCCTGGGCCATGTTGAGGAGCGGGATGAGGGCCGCGCGCGACTCAGGATAGCGTCCGAGTATCTTCTGGGCCCGCTCCTCGTAGAGACCCTCGAAGAGTGGGGCCGAGGGATCCTTGTCCGGAAGCATGTACGGCCGTGCGGGCGAGGCCCCCGGATGCCCGCCGTCGGCGGGAATCGCTCCGACGTAGTCCTCGCCGCGGACCTCTTCCTCACGCAGATCGAATTCCCCGGTATTGCCCGCCCAGCCCGGGTTTCTGAAGGGGATCTCACTCCTTCGGGTACCGGTCCCGGCGTCGCTCACCGATCGATCTCCCCGAGCACGATGTCCAAGCTCGCATTCACGACGATCACGTCAGCGAGCAAGCCGCCCTCGACGAGCTTTGAAATCGCGGAAAGATTGACGAAGGACGGCGGTCGAACCCTCCAGCGGACCGGCTTCGAGCCCCCGTCGCTCACCACGTACATGCCCAGCTCGCCCTTCGACCCCTCCACCGCGAAGTACGACTCACCCTCGGGCGCCTTCACGCCCTCCATCACGAGCTTGAAGTGATGGATCATGGATTCCATGTCGTTCATGCAGTCGGTCTTCGAAGGAAGCACGACACGCGGATCGTCCACGTTGATCGGTCCGTCCGGCAGACGGTCCAGCGCCTGGTGGAGCAGCGAGCAGCTCTGCCGCATCTCTTCCATACGGACGAGATACCGGTCGTAACAGTCCCCGTGCTCGCCGATCGGTACCTCGAAGTCGTACGTCTCGTAGTCGTAGTAGGGCCGGTCCTTTCTCAGATCGTACGGGACGCCCGAGGCTCGGAGGTTCGGGCCCGAAAGCCCCGAGTTGATGGCGTCCTCACCCGAGATCACACCCACCCCCTGGGTCCGGCCGAGATGGATTCCGTTGGTCGAGAGAAGGGTCTCGACTTCGTCCAGGGTGTTCGGGAGCGTGTCCGCGAACTGGCGCACGCCCTCCGCCCATCCGTCGGGAATGTCCGCCATCATGCCCCCGACCCTAGTGGCGGAAGTCGTGATGCGCGCCCCGGTGAAGGCGTCGTGCAGACGATAGACACGTTCCCGCTCCTGAAATGCATAGAGGAAGGGAGTGAACGCCCCGACGTCGATCGCCCACGTACCCAGCCACAGGAGGTGGGAGAATACCCGGTCGAGCTCCATGCAGATCACCCGCACGACCTTGCAGCGCTCCGTGACCGTGACCCCCATCATCTTCTCCACTGCCATGACGTAGACGCAGTTGTAGATCAGGGGGGCCAGGTAGTCCATCCGGTCCGTGAGGGGAACGATCTGGTTCCAGTCCCGGTACTCGCCGAGCTTCTCGAAGGACGAGTGCAGATAGCCGATGTGCGGAACGCAGCGAACGACCGTCTCCCCGTCGAGCTCGAGGACGAGCCGCAGCACCCCGTGGGTGGCCGGGTGCTGGGGACCGATGTTGATGAGCATGTTTTCCGATCCGAAATCCGGCTCGGGCAACTCGGCCGCGGACAGCACTCCCTCCGTCGGCCGGAAATCCATGCCAAGCTCGGGAGTCCTTGAAACCTCGTATTCGATCGTCTTCTTGGTCATCGATCGTTCGACTCCTCGGATGGACCTTCCGGGGTCTCCTGCCAACGAACGAGCTGAGGCTCGCCTCCGGCCTCCAGGTCCGCCGGGATGTAATAGTCCTTCGGCTCCCGAGACAGCGCTCTCCGGGTCTGCTCCGCACGAGTGAATCGACCCCTCAGCGGGAAGTCCTTCCGAAGGGGGTGCCCTTCCGCATAGGTCTCGGGCATGAGGATGCGCCTGAGGTCCGGATGTCCTCGAAAGGTGACCCCGAACATGTCGAAGACCTCTCGCTCCAACCAATTCGCGGCATCCCAGAGCGGGACGACGGAGTCGATCTCCAGCTCGGAGATCGGCAGCTCGGCCTTGATTCGCAACGCCCACCGGTGTTGGATCGAGTACAGCTGGTAGACCACCTGGATCGGCCGACCCCCTCCGTAGTCCACAGCAGTGACGTCGGAGAGGAAGTCGTAGAGATGGGCCGGCGTCTCCTTCAGCCAGCGAAGGATCTCGACGATCCGCAGGGGCTCCACGAAGACTACGTGCTCGTCTCCCGCGACGACCTCGTGGCGAAGGATCGAATCTCCGAACGCTTCCCGGAGGGCCGGCACCGTCGGATGGGCTCCGACGCCCTCCGGCTCGGACTGCACCAACTCGGTCACGGAATGAGCGGGCGAGGGGTAGCGGGGCCGCCTTCGCTCACCAGTCCGGCACTCTCTTCCTGTCGGGTCGAGTTGCCGAAGGGCCCCGACAGCGCACGGACCTCCTCGTCGTCGGCCTCCGGGCGTCCGGCCTGATCGGGATCCTCGAACCGATGCTCGGCGTGTCTGGTCAGCGATTCGCCCCGAACCTTCTCCTGGATCATCATGAGCCCGTAGATGAGTCCCTCGGGTCGGGGTGGACAGCCGGGGACATAAACGTCCACTGGGATGATCGTGTCGATTCCCTGGACCATGGAGTACACGTCGAACACGCCTCCCGACGAAGCGCAGGCACCCATCGACACACACCACTTGGGCTGAGGCATCTGATCCCAGATGCGCCGGAGCACCGGGGCAAGCTTGTAGGGCACGCGACCGGCGCAGATCAGGACGTCCGCCTGTCGCGGAGAGAACGCCATGCGCTCCATGCCGAAACGCGCCAGGTCCTGGTCGGACGCGGCGGAGGCCATCATCTCGATCGCGCAGCAAGCGGTCCCGAAAGGCATGGGCCATAGAGAGTTGCGGCGAGCCCAGTTCACCACGAAATCGACCTTGGTGGTCAGAAAAGTCGGAGTCCCAGTCCCGAAGAGCCCTCCGACGAGTCCACTGCCGCTGGTCTTGAGATCATCACTCATTCCCAGTCCAACCCTCCCTTCCGCCACTCGTAGATGAGGCCGACGACGAGCACGAGGGTGAAGATCGAAACGGCCAAGAATCCGTGCCAGCCCAGCGCCCGCATCTCGACGGCCCATGGGATGAGGAAGATGGCTTCGAGATCGAAGATGATGAAGCTGATGGCGACCATGTAGAACTTCACCGAGAATCGACCACGAGTGTCGCCGAGTGGGATCATCCCCGACTCGTACGGCATCTCCTTCTCGGAGGTGGCGCGACGCGGGTTGAGGATGTGCGACGCAGCCAACATCCCGACGGTGTTCAACACCGAGACGCCCAAGAGGATCAGGATCGGCAGATAGCTGGAAGCCATGACGACCCGTCTAGAGACTTTGTGAAAACATTCACTTGCTGGCCGAAATGTACCCGGAACGACGAACGAGTGTCAAGCCGTGAATGGCCCGCTCCTCCCGTTTCTACAAGGGATTCGGCGGGTTCGGCGTCGTCACCCAGGACCTGTCCCGATCTCGTGGGTGTCAGGCCCAGATGAACCCCCTTTCCCGCGCGGGCTCCCCTTCCCTATACTCCCCCGCGCTGCCTCCGTGACTCCCGCGGGAGCACGGCCCTACGGTGCTCAAGCTGCCCGCTCACAGCGAGACCGATGACGATTCGAAACGACCGCTGGATTCGCCGAATGGCCGAAGACCATCGAATGATCGAGCCCTTCGAGTCCGGACAGGTCCGGGGCGAAACGATTTCGTACGGTGTCTCCTCGTACGGGTACGACATCCGGGTCGCGCCCGAGTTCAAGGTTTTCACGAACGTGCACAACGTGGTCGTGGATCCCAAGGACTTCGATGGTCGTTCGTTCGTGGACGTGAACGGCGAAGACTGCATCATTCCGCCCAATTCCTTCGCGTTGGCCCGAACGGTGGAGTACTTCCGTATCCCTCGGGACACGCTCGTGCTCTGCGTCGGAAAGAGCACGTACGCGCGCTGCGGCATCATCGTGAATGTGACGCCGCTGGAGCCGACCTGGGAAGGATACCTGACGCTGGAGATCTCGAACACGACCCCGCTTCCCGCGAAGATCTACGCGAACGAGGGAATCGCGCAGCTCATCTTCTTCCAGAGCGACGAGGAGCCCGAGACCGCGTACGCGGACCGCAAGGGCAAATACCAGGGGCAGGTGGGGGTTACCCTCCCCAAGCTCTGACCAGCAGCGAGGGTCTACCCGAGCGCAGACATGGTGGACCGCACGGATTCGGCGCTCTTGGCCAGCGCGATCTTCTCGGTCTCCGAGAGCTCCACCTCCACGATCTCCTTGAGCCCCCCCTCTCCCAGCTTGCAGGGCACGCCCAGGAAGATTCCGTCCTCGCCGTACTCCCCCTGGAGAAACGCCGCACAGGGGAGGATTCGCTTCTTGTCCTTGACGATCGCCTCGGCCATTTGGACCGCCGCGGACGAGGGGGCGTAGTAGGCGCTCCCCGTCTTCAGGTAGCTAACGATCTCGGCGCCACCCTTGCGGGTCCGATCGATGAGCGCCTCGATGCGCTCCTTGGAGAGCAGCTGGGTCAGTGGGATCCCGCTGACGGTGGTATAGCTGACGAGGGGAACCATCGTGTCCCCGTGGCCACCCAGCACGAGCGCCTGAATGTCCTCGACACTCACGTCGAGCTCCAGCGCGATGAAAGAGCGGAAGCGAGCGGTGTCCAGAATCCCCGCCATTCCCAGCACTCGCTCCCTCGGGAATTCGGTGGTCTTCTTGGCGACGTAGGCCATCACGTCGAGCGGGTTCGAGACCATGATGACGATCGAGTTGGGCGCGACCCGGGCGATCTCGGACGAGACGGATCGTACGATGCCCGCGTTCGTCTTCAACAGGTCGTCCCGGCTCATCCCCGGCTTTCTCGCCACGCCGGCCGTGACGATGAACAGCTCGGAGCCTGCTGCAGCTTCGTAGTCGGTCGACCCCGTCAGCCGGGAGTCGAAGCCTTCGACGGGAGCACTCTCCCATTGGTCCAGCGCCTTCCCTTGAGGGATGCCGTCCGCCACATCGACGAGGACGACCTCTCGGGCCAGCTCCAATTCGGCCAATCTCTGCGCGCAGGTCGCTCCGACGTTTCCGGCGCCCACGACGGTGATCTTACGCATTCGAGCCTCTTGAGAGGGTAAGTCCCGGAAAAAGTCCGCCGGAACCTATCCGGGGCCCGGGTAGGTGTCAACGACAGGAAACCCCACGATGGACGACCCCGTTCGGGCCGGTTCGAGGCCCCGAGCGCTCAGGGTCTGGGCGCCCTGGGCCGACCGGGCCCGCGGGCGCCCGGCCCGTTCGCTCCGTTCGGGGATCCGAGTCGCCGGATCTGATCTCCGAACTGGTCCCTGAGGACTTGAAGTCGGAGGACCTGCGCGGGGCTGAGGGCCTCGAGCAGGCGGTTCTCCTCCTCGATCAGCAGGTCGGCTTCCTGGCGCCGGAGCTCACGGAGCTCCTCGAGAAGCTCCATCGCCCGTTCGTCCGACCGATCGCCGGCCATCAGCTCGCGAATCTCCCGCGCGATCTCGCGCCGCCTCGGCAGGAGCTGGGAGCGTGCTTCGCCGAACTCTGCGAAGACGTCGATCAGGACCTCTCTCTGGTTCTCGTCCAGCTCCAGCTCCCGAGCCAGACGATCCTGGAATCGCCGCTGGATCCGCTGCAGCATCTCCTGGCGGTCGAGACCCGCTCCCGGGCCGCGGTTTTGGGCTTCGGCACGTTCCTGGGGAAGACCCAGAGAGACCAACGTCACGAGGGCGATCGCGAAAGACCGGATCATTGATCCATCTCCTCGAGGAGTGCCATGAGCATCTCATCGGTCAAGGCTTCGGGAACGGGCCCACCGGCCACCATC
>JAHEKL010000151.1 GCA_024638345.1 Gammaproteobacteria bacterium
CGCTTCGGTTCCGAGGGGAAGCATCGTCGAGGGAACGCGTGCCATCTGAAGCTCCAGATGCGGGTGCTTGAATCGAGCGGATCCTGCCGGCCCGCCGACCTTGGATTCCTTGACCTTGCGGGGTGCGTGGTTACCCTTGGGCGCATTCCAGGATCCGACGATTGATCGATGACCGAAGCTCGCCCATCAGCTCCGGGAGCGGCATGATGACCGACGAAGACCGTCCGCTCGATTACGCAGCCCACATTCCCGAAGACGCCAGCGACGGAGATCCCCTTCTCGTCCTGCTGCATGGTCGCGGATCGAGCGAGAAGGATCTGCTCGCACTGGCACCGATGCTCCCTCGTCGCACGGTCTTGGTGGCCCCCCGTGCGCCATATCCGGCGGCGCCCTGGGGCTACGGGCCCGGCTGGGCGTGGTACCGGTACGTATCGGAGGATCGGGTAGTCGACGATACGCTCGCGCACAGCCTACAGGCGCTGGACGAGCTCATGATCCGACTCCACGGGGAATTGCCGATTCGATCGGACATGACAGTGCTCGGCGGGTTCTCGCAGGGAGGCACGACCAGCCTGGCTTGGGGGCTCACTCGCCCCGGGCGTCTGGATGGTGTGGCAAATTTCTCCGGCTTTCTGGTTATTTCTCCGATCGTCGGCGTATCGGGCGAGAGCGTCGCGGATCTCCCGATCTTCTGGGGTCACGGGAAGCGAGACCCCATGATTCCCTTCGCGCTGGCGGAGCGCGGGAGGACGACCTTGCGAGAGGTTGGAGCCGACCTCGAAATGGCCGATCACGCGGGCGGCCATCAGATCACGAACGAGGAGATCGCCGCCTTCGGGCGATGGATGTCGGGACTCTCCGGCAGAAGCTAGTCGGTCAGGCCGAGCTGCTGGGGAAGCGTCTCCAGGACCTTGATCTGAAACCGCCGCTGGCCCCGGGGAAGCTCAATGGTGACGTCCTGACCTTCCGCAGCCCCGAGAAGGCCTCTGCCGATCGGGGACTCGAGCGAGACGTGTCCAGCTTCCAAATCCATGAAATCGCCGGCCACCAGCGTGAGGTTCAGCTCCTCCCGCAGTTCGACGTCCACGATCGTGACCCGGGACCCGAATCCGACCCGATCCGAAGGCATGGCGTCGACGTCGATCTTCGAAAGGTCGGACATGCGCTTGGATAGTTGTCCGATACGGGCCTGCACGAACTGCTGACGCTCGAGCGCCGATTTGTACTCGGCGTTCTCGCGTAGGTCCCCGAGCTCCACCGCCTTCGAGATACGGTCGGGGAGCTCGACGTTGAGCTCGGTAATGAGCGCCTCGATCTCGCTCTCGAGCTTCTCACGGATTTCGTTCAACATGGCGCACAAGATAACCGTCGACGGGGGCTGGGTGGAGGGGCCCTGAACACGTCCGGGAGAGGTTCGGTCCGTTGCTCCCGCGGGCTTCGAAGGTCGAAGACCACGAGTTGCTCCGCTACGGCCGCTGCGAGAACTGCGTGGCGGCAGCCTCAGGAAGGGTCGATCGTGGGATCCTGATCCCTGAGTACCGCCTCCGTTCGAGCTTTTCGATACGACCGTAGCCGCTCGAACACTTCAGGCTCGGCCTGTCCGACGATCGCCGCCGCCAGCAGCGCGGCGTTGACCGCACCCGCCTTGCCGATCGCCAGCGTTCCGACCGGAACCCCTCCGGGCATCTGCACGATCGAGAGCAGCGAGTCGAGCCCCTGAAGAGACCGGGACTGGATGGGCACACCCAGCACCGGCAGAATCGTCTTGCTCGCGATGACCCCAGCGAGATGGGCCGCCCCGCCCGCGCCGGCGATGATTACCCGAAGCCCTCGCTCTTCCGCCGTCGCTGCGTACTCGAGTGTGACGTCGGGTGTGCGGTGGGCCGACATGACTCGTGCTTCGTTCCGGATACCGAGTGACTCGAGTGTTTCAACGGCGTGGGACATGGTCTCCCAGTCGGATCGAGACCCCATGATCACCCCAACCAACGCGTGTTCCATGTTCGGTTTCCTGATTCGTCGGACCCATTCCGCCGCGGGGCCCATCGGGAGCCTACCAGACGATCGAGGGTTCCATGGTGACCCGACGATCATAGGCGGTCAAGCCCCCTCCCCAGGGAACGTCAGCCCGAACGAGAACCCCGACCCGACACGGACGAGATCGAAGATAGATGGCAACTTCACCCATGCAGACCGACCCGACCCTCTCCCCACTGCCTTGGCCGGCCCGGGACGAGCATCTGACGCCTTTCCTCCCCCTGGTGTATGTCGCCTGGTCCGATGGATTCCTCTCCTCCACGGACATGGAGCGAATCCGCACGGCGTTGCGCGACGCCGAAGAGCTGCCCGAAGCCGCGGTCACGATTCTCGAGAGCTGGCTCCAACCCGAAGCTCCACCGTCGCCCTGCGAACTGGCGGCGCTGCGGGAGGGGATCCGAGAGGTGGCTGGGCACGTGTCTCGCAAAGAGCTCAAGTCCCTGGTGTCCTTGGGTATCGCGCTCGCTCGAGCCCAGGCCGCGGACGAGGGCGGCTGGGCGACGGCCAAGGGCCAGCAGGTGTTGGAAGGCGTCGAGGAGCTGCTGGGCGTCCTGGGAGCGGAGGCGGCGCGCGACCTGACAGCCATCGCCGAGGAAGTGCCGGAGCCCCCAGAGCCCGCGGTCCCCTTCGAGCCCGAGGCCCTGAGAAGGGTCCTGGAGGGGAAGCATGCGGCACTAAGCGCCAGGGTCATGGATTTACTCGCGAATCCCGAGGTGCGGGTCCCCGACGGTCTTCCGACGCCGATCGCGAGGGAGCGGGTCCTCGCTGCGACCCGGAGGATCGCGGCGGAGGGGCTCGGAGGCCTCGCTTTTCCGAGGGAGCTCGGCGGCGAGGGAGACGTGCCCGGATCGATCATCGTCTTCGAGACGCTCGCATTCGGGAATCTGTCCGTGCTGGTCAAGTTCGGCGTCCAGTTCGGTCTCTTCGGAGGTAGCGTGTACCAGCTGGGTACCGAGCGGCATCACCGCGCCCTGCTGCCACGGATCGCCTCCCTCGAGTTGCCCGGGATCTTCGCGATGACGGAGCGGGGCCATGGGTCGAACGTGCGCGAGATCGAGACCCGGGCCACGTACCTGCCTGAGTGTCAGGAGTTCGAGATCCACTCGCCGACACCAGGGGCTCGCAAGGACTGGCTGGGGAACGCGGCCCAACATGGCCGGATGGCGACGGTCTTCGCGCAGCTCGTGGTGAAGGGCGAAGCGCACGGGGTCCATACGTTCGTCGTGCCCGTACGGGACGATTTGGGAAACGCGCTCCCGGGCATCTCGATCGAAGACTGCGGAGAAAAGGTCGGACTGAACGGCGTCGACAACGGCAGGATCGCTTTCGACCGCGTGCGGATCCCCAGGGAGAACCTGTTGAACCGATTCGCGGACGTGAGCCCCGAAGGGAAGTACGAAAGCCCGATCGCCTCTCCGGGACGCCGGTTCTTCACGATGCTCGGAACCCTCGTCGCTGGGCGAATCTCGATCGCGGCCGCGTCGGTGTCGGCCGCCAAGACGGGGCTCACGATCGCCGTACGATACAGCGCTCGACGACGCCAATTCGGACCTTCCGGCGAGCCGGAGGTCCCGATCCTCGACTATCTGACCCAGCAGCGCGCGCTCCTTCCCGCCGTCGCCGCCACCTACGGCTTGCACTTCGCGATCCGAGATCTGATCGACCGGTTCGCCGACGTCGAAGGGGACGAAGCTCGCGCCCGTGTCGAGGTCATGGCCGCGGGTCTCAAGGCGTATGCGTCCCGTCACGCTCAGGAGACGCTACAGAGCTGCCGCGAGGCCCTGGGGGGACGTGGCTACCTGGCCGAGAACCGCCTCGGGGTCCTGAGGGAGGACACGGACGTCTTCACCACCTTCGAAGGAGCCAACGTCGTCCTGCTCCAGCTCGTCGCAAAGGGGCTGCTCTCGGAGTATCGCGATCTGGTGGGAGACCTGCGGCTGTGGGGAATGGTCAAGTTCTTGGGTGAGCTTGCGGGTGAGGAGGCTTCCCGCCTGAACCCGATCCGGAGCCGGAGAACCGCCGAGGAGTTCCTGCGGGACTCCGACACCCAGCTGGATGCGTTCCGATTCCGAGAGTCGAGACTGCTGCACACGGCCGCCCGCCGGCTGAAGCACCGGATCGACGAGGGAATGGACTCGTTTCAGGCGATGAACGCCTGTCAGGACCATCTCGTGCATCTGGCCCGGGCGCATGTCGAGCTCACGGTCCTGGAGAGCTTCCGGGAGGCGGTGAGCCGGGCGAGCGAAAGCGATGGCGAGGAGATCGGCGGGGTTCTCGACATGCTCTCGGATCTCTTCGCCCTGTCGCGGCTTGAGCGAGATCGCGCATGGTACCTGGAGGCGGGCTACATGGAGGGAGGGCAGACCAAATCGATACGGAATCTCGTCAACTCTCTCTGCGGCGAGCTACGCCCGTTCGCGGGGGTTCTGGTGGATGCCTTCGGGATCCCGGACGTGGTGCTCGCCGCCCCCGCAGCTTTCAACGACCCGGCCGTCTGAGTCGCAGCCGGCACTCTGGGCACCGAGCCGACCTCTCGGACGCGCAGACGCTACGGTAGTCAGCTCCGTCCGTGCCGCGAGTAGACCTCGGTGCGCCCGGTCGACGTGAACGTGAGCACGTCGAAGGGATCGACCCGGCCTCCGACCTCCATTCCCGGCGAGCCGACGGGCATTCCCGGAACCGTCAGACCCCGGACCGGCGGAGCTTCTGCCAGGAACTGGCGGACGACGTCTCCCGGAACGTGACCCTCGACGATGTAGCCGTTCACCACGGCCGTATGGCAGGACGAGAGCTCGGGCCGCACGGCGAACCCTTCCTTGACCATCGTCAGGTCGACGCGGTACTCCAGCGTGACCTCGAAGCCGAACTGCTCGATGTGCTCGATCCAATTGCTGCAGCACCCGCAGGTCGGGGTGAGATAGACCGTCATGGGAATGAGCTCTGCGTGATCGACCGGGATCGGCTCCCTGGCCGGATCCGTGACCTGATCCGCGTACGCCATTCCCTGAGGCGCGGGAACGGTGACGGTCGGCACCTGGGACGGCGACTCCGCGGAGAGCACGCGGAGCGTGCCCACGGCGCCCGCCGCCAGGAGAAGGACGCCACCGACGAGGAGGGGGATTCGCTTGTTCATCTCTGGTCCTGTGTTTTCGTTTCTTCGGCCGCTCTGCACTCGCGAGGCCGCTTCGCTGCTACGTGCTTTGCTCCGCGAGGTTCCGGACGCCACAGCGACGCTCTCGACAGCGACCCATGAGCAAAAGGAACGGATCCACCGCCCCGTAGGCAAGCGCCGGTCACAGTGCGCTCGAAAACGGGTTCTCGACCGGGCTCGGGTCGATTACGTTTCGACGGTCGCTTCCGTTGCCCTGAGCGCGCCCTCGCCGAGCGCGCTCGCCGCCCCGAGGGCCGACATTCGATGCTCCGCACAGCTTTGATCGTACCCCTGTTCGTGACCGGCCTCGGCTGGTCTCTCCCTGCCGCATCGCAGTCCATCGAGGACTGGACCCAGCGCCCGGATGCCCGTGCCCCAGCCGGCGTGAACGAGGACGCCCTCCTGGCTCCCGGCTCCTTCGAGATGCGTTACAACCTTCAGGTCACCAGCTTCGAGGGGCTCAAGGCCGGGCAGCAGGAGATCCCTGCGGTTCTCGTCCTCAGGGACTGGGACCTAGCGCCCCTCTCGATGACGACCCAACGCCACGAGGTCGAGATCCGCGCGGGCTTCGTGGACTGGTTCGGTGCCTCGGTCAAGGTTCCCTTCTATCACACCACGACCGAGTTCGCGAACGAAGTCCTCAGCGGAACCCCGTCGTCCACCGGCTTCGGTGACATCGAGCTCCACGCGCTCCTCGGTCTTCACGAGACGTGGCCGTACCGAGCGCATCTCATCGCGGGGATCTCCGTGCCCACGGGCTCGGTGGAGGAGGCTGGCCCCCTGCCGACCGGAGCCGTCGGCGAGCCCGACCGCACCCTACCCTACCCGATGCAACCTGGAGACGGTACGGTCGCCCTCCTCCCGGGCGCGGTGTTCGTGACCGAGAACGAGTTCGGCACCGTAGGGCTTCTGGTCCGAGGGCGCATCCCAGTCGGCGAGAACGATCGGGGATGGAGGCGGGGGAACAGCCTGAACGGGCAGATATGGCTGGCCTATCGATTCACGGACTGGATCAGCGGATCCGCTCGGGTGAGTTACCTGAAGGCTGGTGACCTGGAAGGCTTCGACCCCAGGATCGACGCCTTCAGCAGCCCGCTGGCGCACCCGGATCTACAGAGTGGGACCCGCGTCGAGATCCCGCTCGGGATCAACCTCCGGTTCCCCGAGGGAAGGTTGGAGGGCAACCGAATCCACCTCGAGGTCATCGTGCCGGTTCATCAGGATGTGGACGGGCCGCAGCTGATCCCGGACTCCGGGGTCGCGCTGTCGTGGGGGATCGCATTCTGATCGGGTCGTCACTCGAACATCAGCGGGTTCGCTAGCGTTCGACCTCTACCAAGTGGTAGTTCTTCTTCCCGCGTCTTAGCACCAGAAAGCGTCCGTTCAACGCGTGCCCTGCGGTGACCCTGAGGCTCACGTCGGTCACGCGCTCTCCGTTCAGGTAGACGCCGCCCTGCTCCACCCCCCGCCGCGCCTCTCCGCGCGAGGATGTGAGCCCCACGTCGGCGATCAACGCGATCAGATCCAACCCTTCGCCAGCCAGACGATCCGCTGGGAGAGAGCTCGAGGGCACATCCGCGAAGATGTCCTGGATTTCCTCCGCGCTCAGCCCCGCGACCTCCCCACCGAACAAGACCCGCGAGGCCGCTCTGGCCCTCTCGACCCCGGTGTCTCCATGGACTCGACGCGTCACGTCCTCGGCGAGAGCCTCCTGAGCTTCTCTCTCGTGGGGCCGATCCTCCACGGC